>NZ_JAHLZC010000001.1:0-1884 GCF_025128215.1 Synechococcus sp. CS-197
CGACCGCGTCACCGAAGTGACCGACGAGCTCAAGCGTCTGATGAAGGAGTTCGAGAAGGAACTCGCCATCCTCAAGGGCCGCGTGGACGGTCTGGAAGCCCGCGTGGGCGAACTGGAAGCCACCCAGTTCACCACCACCACGAAGATGAGTGGTGTGGCCACCTTCGTGACCGGTGCCAACACGTTTGGCGGTAACGCCAAGGTTGATCAGCAATTCGGACGGCAACTCACCAAAGCTGAATCCGGCGTTGGCAGCAAGCGCACCATGGCCTTTCAGGCCAATAACAACCTCGGTGCCGCCGTCTTCAATTACGACCTGAAGATCGACTTCGACACCAGTTTCACCGGTAAGGATCTGCTGCGCACCCGGCTGCGCACGGGCAACTTCACCAACAGCGCCTTTGGATTCTCTGCTTCCTCAGGCATCTACGACGCCCTGAGTGGAGGAACCTTCGCGACGGCCTCCGGTTTGGAAGTGGCCTTTGAAGAAGGGCCGAAGTCCAATGCAGTGTCGATTGATCGACTCTTCTATCAGTTCCCCCTCGGAAGTGATTTCACTGTCACAGCCGGTGGCTTCGTCCGCCAGGACGACATGCTTGCTGTGTGGCCGAGTGCTTACCCGGCAGACACGGTTCTCGACTTCTTCACCTACGCCGGTGCTCCCGGTGCTTACAGCTTGAATCTTGGACCTGGTGCTGGTCTTTGGTGGAGCAACAACGGTTTCAGCGTGAGTGCCAACTACGTGTCGTTTAACGGCAATGAAACCGATCCCACCAGCGGCGGTATCGCCACCGATGCAGCGGCTGGTACGGGCACGGTTCAGCTCGCTTATGCCGATTCCGGCTGGGGTGTGGCTGCGGCTTACACCTATTCCTCCGGCAACTGGGGAACGCTGTACCAAAGCACCGGAACCCCGCTGGCCACCCAGGTGGGCCTGCTCGGCAACAGCAACAACGTTGCTGTAAGTGCCTGGTGGGAGCCTGAAGAGTCTGGCTTCATTCCTTCCATCAGTTTGGGTTGGGGCCTGAACAGCACCAATGGCAACGACTACTTCGGTGGCGGCGACGGTGCTGATCCTCAGCTGCTTGGCTACGACTTTGAATCCGCCACATCTCAGTCCTGGTATGTGGGCCTGCAATGGAGCGATGTGTTCCTCAAGGGCAACAACGCCGGTATGGCTGTGGGACAGCAGGGCTTCGTGACCTCGCTTGGTCTGAGTGGAGACGATGTGGACGGTGTGTCCTCCTCAACGGCAGAAGACCGTTTCACCCGCGACGGTCAATACGCCTGGGAGTTCTGGTATCAGTTCCAGGTCACCGACAACATCTCGGTGACGCCAGCACTCTTCTATCTCAGCCGTCCGTTGGGTTCAGTCACTCAGGGTGATTCCTTCAATCAGTTCGGCGGTCTGGTGAAGACCTCCTTCAAGTTCTGATCGAACCCAGTTCAATTCCCCTCAATCAACACGAGTCTCCTGAGACTCTTTTGCCCCTCCGCTGCATGGCGGAGGGGTTTTTTGTGGACAGCTTGTGCAGCGGCCTCCTGTGCATTCGATCGACACACCTTTAAGTTCTGTTCGGACACTTGTGTCCATATCCCTCAATTTTTGGTGTGAGGAATTCAATGAAACTCTTCCAGCAACTGCTGGTGGCACCTGCAGCCCTGGGCCTCCTGGCTCCCATGGCCGCCAACGCCACTGAGCTGAACATCAACGGTGTGTCCGACTACGCCGAGTCCGGCGAGCAGGTCACCAGCATCACTCAGTTCTCTGATGTGTATCCCACCGACTGGGCTTACCAGGCACTGAGCAACCTGATCGAGCGCTACGGCTGCGTCGCTGGCTACCCCAACGGCACCTACCGCGGCAACCGGGCCATGACCCGC
>NZ_JAHLZC010000009.1:0-199698 GCF_025128215.1 Synechococcus sp. CS-197
CATCGTGCTGGCTGCAGCCAGCACGATGCACTCCGGATCCGCCATCCGGCCGGTGCCGACGCGGTCACAGGCCAGCAGTCCAGCCTGCGGAGCCAGAGGCAGCACCCGGGGATCGTCGTGGAGCCTGCTCCAATTGCGCTGAACGGCCGGGTGTTGCCACATGGCCGTGTTCATGGCGCTTGCGGCCAGAACCGGGCACTCGCAGGCCAACAGAAGGCTGGCCAGCAGTCCCTGGCCATCACCGTGCACCCATCGCGCCAGAGAGCTTGCGCTGAGGGGCGCCACAATCAGCAGGTCTGCCCATTCCGCGAGCTCGATGTGCAGAGGCCGTGGGCGAGAGGGATCCCATTGGTCAGCGTCCTGAAGGCAGGGATTGCGACTGAGACACGCCAGTGCGACAGGACTCACCAGTTGAGAACCGCTGCTGGTGACCACACAGCGGACCTGCGCCCCCTCCTTGATCAGCGCGCTGACCAACAGTGGAGTCTTCACAGCCGCAATGCTTCCGCAGGCCGCAACAATCACCCGCTGTCCTTGCAGCAGCCCGGCCATGGATCAGTCCTCGTCGAAGGGTTCCTGATCGATCAGGTGGACGTACGGGCGCGTGAGCTCGGGGCGATGGATCGCGAGAGCACGCAACAAGTGCCAGTCGCTCAGACCCGCAAACGGGGTGGGGTAGTCGTCGTCTTCCAGGCGTCGGGCCAGGGAAGCCACCGACGCTTCATCGAAGGAAGCCAGACGCTCCGGCGTAATCGGCATGCAGAGCGTGGACGCTCGCTTCATTGTGCCTGGCCTCTTGCACAAAACACAGACGCTAGGTTTCAGGCACGGGGGGTTAGCTCAGTTGGTAGAGCGCTGCGATCGCACCGCAGAGGTCAGGGGTTCGAATCCCCTATCCTCCATTCGTAGTCATCGCTGAGGACATGGATTGGACGGCCGAAGCCGAACAAGCGCTTCGCGAAGTTCCTTTCTTTGTTCGTCCAGCTGTGCGTCGCAAAATTGAGGCGCTAGCAACAGAACTCAGCCGAAATCTGATCGACGAGGCCTTCTACCAAGAGGCACGCGCCAAATTTTCACGCCGCTCGTCATGACCACGTTTGGCATCACCCGCAGAAGCTGGCGACCGCTTCTGCTGACGCTGCTGGGATGCGCTGTGATGGCGTCGATTCCTGTGCGGCCATCAGCCTTACTCACCTACGTCTTGATCCTCATGGCCGGCGGTCTGGCACGCCGCTGACCCAGGCCCATTGATCGGCAGCTGCGGGCCATGAGGTAAAAGAGAAGCTGAAAGGCCCTTGGTTGATGTCTCAGTCAAAACGAGAACAGGTTGTGAGTCACCTGCGCTACATCCGCCAAGAACTGCGGGAGATGCACCAAGGTGTCATGGAAGACGGCCTTCTCCCGGAGGCAGGCGAAGTGCGTGGCGTGATGGCACAGATGGAAGCCCTGCTCGAACTTCTCGAGGGCAAGAGCTCTCGCAAGGCCAAGGCTGAATCCGACTGATTTCAAACAGCCACTTGCCAAGTGGTGAAGTTCAAGCTTTCCTTCGCCAGTCCCCATCATCCGGCCCGGGCTGAGCCTGGGCTTTTTTCTTAGAAGTCCAAGATGTAGCGCCTGATAAAGGCAAAAACACCACAAATGGTGTATACAAAGGTCGGCAGGGTCTGGGTCGGGTGATGGGGATCACCGGTGCACCTCCCTGCCTCTTCCCTGAGCGGCTGCCCTCATGACCGCCCGTCTTCAGTCGACCAGGCTTCAACGCAGTCTTGGTGAAGCTTCAACCCGCCTCGATCATTGGGCGACCAATCCATGGCGCCGCATCTCCCTGCTCCTGATCGCGCTAACGGGAAGCTTCATGTTGGGGAATGGAATCGCCGCAATCTCCGGATCCCTGAATTTGATGGATCCCCTGGCAGCGATGCTGAGTGTGGGCGTGCTGGAAGTGATGGTGCGCGTGAGGCGTCACTGGGCCCGGGATCATCAGACGCATCTGGGCCGACAGCTTCTCGACATGGTTCGGATCGGCCTTCTTTACGGCCTTCTGCTCGAGGGATTCAAGCTGCTCTGACGCCCTGATTGGCACCGACCTGATTGGCGCCGCAGCGCACGGACAAAACCACGTTCAATCCATACCCTACGGATAGATCTGCTGAAGTTCTGGCCATGGCTGGTGAGCGTTTCTATCTCGAGCTGGAGCCCCCTGAAGAACGCCTACGCCACGCTCCTCACGTGGTGATCGTTGGCGGCGGCTTCGCCGGCGTCAGAGCCTGCAAAGCCCTGGCCAATGCCGACGTTCGAATCAGCCTGATCGACAAACGCAACTTCAATCTGTTTCAGCCGCTCCTGTATCAGGTGGCCACCGGCTTGGTGTCCCGAGGGGATGTGGCCACACCCCTGCGGCAGCTTGTGGGACGGCAGCGCAATGTGCAGGTGCTGCTGGGTGAAGTGACCCAGATCAACCCTGAAGGCAAGCAGATCGTTTTCAACGGCAAGGGCTACGGCTACGACTATCTCGTTCTGGCCACCGGTTCAGGCAGCACGTTCTTCGGCCATGAAAACTGGCGCACCTTTGCGCCACCGATGAAGATCCTCGAACACGCTGAAGAGATCCGCCGGCGCCTGTTGATGGCGATGGAGCAGGCGGAGCAGACCCCTGACCCGGAAGCGCGTCGCTTCCTGCAAACCGTTGTGATCGTGGGCGGCGGCCCCACGGGCTGCGAAATGGCAGGAGCCACCTCAGAACTGATGCGCAATGCCATGCGCCGTGAGTTCCGCCAGCTCAATCCGGCTGATACGAGAATCGTTCTGGTGGATCCCGGCGACCGTGTGCTGCGGGCGATGCCGGAAGCGCTGTCTCAAGCAGCCCAGGAAACCCTTGAGGCCCTCGGCGTGGAAATGCTCTTCAAGGGTCGGGTGCAGACGATGCAGCCCGGCGAAGTGACCGTGGGCACTCCCGATGGAGACCAACGACTTCAGGCCGCCACCGTGATCTGGACAGCTGGTGTACGCCCCTCCCATCTTGGCAAAAAGCTGGCCGACGCCATCGGCTGCGAAACCGACCGGAGCGGACGGGTGATCGTGGAACCGGACTTCTCGGTGCAAGGCCACCCGGAAATCCGTGTGGTGGGCGATCTCTGCTCGTACAAGCACACCAAAGACGGCAACCCCCTGCCGGGGATGGCGGGTCCCGCCACCCAGGCCGGCGGTTTCGTTGGCAAAGACATTGCCGCCATGGTGGGCGGACAATCGCGTCCAACATTCAGCTGGTTTGACTTCGGCAGCATGGCCGTGCTCGACCGGGTTGACGCGGTAGCCGATCTGCGTGGTTTCAAGTTCAAGGGTGGCATCGGTTGGCTGCTCTGGGCTGCCGCCCACCTCGCCTTCATGCCCGATCGGGAAAACCGCTACACCCTGCTGATCAAATGGATCTTTGCAGTGGTGTCGCAGTCGAGAGCATCGATGCTGCTCACGGGGATGCCCAGTCAACACATGGGACTGGATGCCCCAGATGCTGCATTCCCAATGCAGCCTGGCTCTGGCCCCTCGATCGCCGAACCCGGAGCTGCCCTACGGGCCGCGATGGATTACTACTCCAACCAGGTGTCCGGGCTCCCCACTCAGAGCGAAAGCGGAGACTCCGCAGCCGCCATTAAATAAAGCAGTGCCATCCGGATCGGGATGCCATTGCGCACCTGATCCTCCACACGATTGGCGCTCAGATCATCGAGAAGGGCACCGCTCATCTCCACACCCCGGTTCACCGGGCCAGGGTGGAGCACAGGAATGGGAACCTGGCAGACCTGCAGTCGCTCATGGCTGAGCCCAAAGTCGCGGTGATAGCGATCCAAGCTGGTGAGCATGTGCTGACGCATGCGCTCCTTCTGCAAACGCAGGGTCATCACCGCATCGGCTCCGGCCAGCGCATCATCAAGATTGCGCACCACGGTCAATGCGCCCCGATCAGCAACGGGGTCTGAGGCTTGTCCAGGCGGCGGCTGGGCTACGAACTGCGCAAAGGCCTCAGGAACAAGGCTTGGCGGACCGCAGAGAATCACATCCGCGCCACAGGCGGTGAGGGCCCAGAGATTGGAGCGCGCCACTCTGGAGTGGAGAACATCGCCCACGATCACAATGCGGCGTCCGCGCAGGGCTTCCGGCAACGGGTGACTGGGGTTGAAATGCTGCGCCAGGGTGTAGAGATCGAGCAGCCCCTGGCTTGGATGGCTGTGCAAGCCATCGCCGCCATTGAGCACCACGGTGCGCTCACCCGTGCGTTCGAGGGCTTCAGCCAACTGCCTGGGCACGCCTGTGCAGCGGTGGCGCACCACCAGCACATCGGCGCCCATGGCCACATAGGTGCGAGCTGTATCGAGCAGGGACTCTCCCTTGCTGAGCGAACTGCTGGAGGGCGAGAAGCTGGAGACGTCGGCAGACAAGCGCTTGGCTGCCAGCTCAAAGCTGCTGCGGGTGCGGGTGCTTGGTTCAAAGAAGAGTGTGGCTACCAGCCGCCCCTGGAGCGCCGGCAGCCGACGCGCGCCGGTGACGGGCATCGCGCTGAAGCGATGGGCCAGCTCCAGAACAGCCGCGTAATCCTCCCTGGAGAAGGTGGAGAGATCGAGGATGTGGCGGTGGGTCCACGCGCTCAACTGGGCGTCCGCTCACTCTGCTGAAGCTTAGTGGGAGGAGATCCATTCGCCCAGGCAGCATTGGGGTGGTAAGCGGCTTGCAGCAGTGGCTTGCGATCTCCCTTGGCCCGTTTGCTCACACTGCGGCTGGCTTGGAGGTACCAGCGCCACGGCCACTCCTGCGCTCGGGCAATCCCGATGCGGGTGGTGGTGACCAGCGCCAGATCCTGAAGCTCCGAAGGGCGCGGAGCGATCCAGAGATCCTGCCCGGAGCAGGCGGAACAACCATCCATCTGCCGGTCGATCCCGAAGCGACGGGCCAGCAGCCCAGGTCCCGCTGCCACGCGCTCAGGCTCACCCGGCAGCGCCACGGCCCTGAGCAACACACCATTGGCCCAGTCCGCCCGATCGGTGACCACATTCACGCAGTGGTGAATGCCGTAGCTCACATACACATAAAAACGCCCAGGCTCCCCGAAGAGCGTCTCGTTTTGAGGGCTCCTGCGCCGATAGCCGTGGCAGGCAGGCTCCTCCTGGGAATACGCCTCGGTTTCCACAATCACGCCCCAGAGCAAGCTGTCGCCCTCTTGGCGTTTCACCAGCAGGCAACCAATCAAGTCGGGGGCGACCAGCTCGGCGGGGCGGCAGAAGAAGGCTGGGAGGAGGGCTGGGAAATCCTTAGCGATGGGAAGGGTATTTATGGATACAACCAGTGCTTAAACCTAGAACCGACATCCCATTCTGATCATGACTTTGCGCTTCCGAATACTTGCCAAAACCGCCAGCTACTGCTAACCAACATTTAAAGTCAATACTTTTTCAACCATGTCGGCAGAGCAATTCAAAAATTTTCTAGATGCCGTCGCAACTAATTCAGAACTTCAAGGAAAACTCAAGGCAGCCGCCAATCCCGATGCCGTTGTGGCAATTGCCAAAGCAGCGGGCTTTACGATCTCAGCTGATGACATCACGCAAGCCCACTCAGTTGCTGAGGATGAACTCTCCGACGACGAAATGATGAATGCTGCTGGTGGCTTCGCAAAAGTCAATCTACCAGGCCCTACGAATTTGGCAGTGAACGGTGGCATAGCACCGCCCAGCAATGAACAAGTCAAAGCATTTAAACAGTTTATCAACAGCATTGGTTAAAATTAATTAATAGCTATCACGGTATCGAATCCCGGCGTTTAATCCAAATTCCAAAATACCCGCAATAAAGATTTACCATTTTATTTAGCTTGTGCAATCATTTCCTTAGCTCAAAAGCTTAATAGCTCGTTCAGATTCGCCACCCCCATGCAATTGGCTCGTCTAGATCTCATGATAATTGCAACTCCTCATAATTCCTTAAACGCGTTAACGACCCCCGATCGAATTGTTTCCAAACTTCTGGAGTGGTGACAGGGAAGCAGACTGCCGCCAGGCTGCATTTCGATCTCCATGCTCGCAGCGATGAACGCCTCAATCCAGGCACGCCGCGACTTTGTCTTTCTGGCTCTTGCAGGGCTGTTCCTCGGCACCCTGGGGATGCTCAACATCCTTGGCCTCACCCGCTTCCTGGAACTGGGGCACATCGGGTCGTGGCCGATCGTGGTGGCCGTTGGCGCCCTTCCCTATCCGATCACGTTTCTGTGCACGGATCTGATCAGTGAGTTGTGGGGTGAGAAGCGAGCCAGCCAGGTGGTGTGGGTCGGCCTCCTTCTCAACGGCTGGGTCGTGCTGATCCTCTGGTTGGGCGGCTTGCTCCCCGGCGTGGAGGGGGCTCCAGACTCCACATTTTTCGAAATCCAGAGACTGGCCTTCGGCTCCGTCTTGGCCTCCATGGCGGCCTACCTCACCGCCCAGTTCGTGGACGTCCGTCTCTTTCACTTCTGGAAACAGTTCAGCGGCGGGCGGGCTCTCTGGTTGCGCAACAACGGTTCAACCCTGGTGAGCCAGCTGGTGGACACCAGCGCTGTGGTGCTGATCAGCCACTACGCCTCCGGCGTCCTCCCCGTTCGCCCCGGCGAACCTGTGGCACCGCAGCTGCTGTCATTCATCGCCAGTGGTTACCTCTTCAAGGCCATGGCCGCAGTGATCGACACCATGCCTTTCATCTGGCTCACCAGCTGGCTGCGCCAGTGGTTGGCCGTGCCTCGCACGGGCAGCGAAATCGGCGGAAGTGACGATCCGATCATGCAAGGCGTGACATCGAGCGCATCCTTGCCAGGCTTGAACAAGTGGACCTAATTCAGATGGACGCCGCCCTCTCCGGATTCAACCTGGGCACAGTTCTGCTCTTCGGCAGTGGACTGTTCGTGCTGACCACCCTCTTCTTTGGCACCCGAGGCGGTTACTACAACACCGACAAGTACGACGGCAACGGCACCGCCCACTGAGCGCCAGGATCTCTGTCAGTCGTGAAACGGCCATGACCTCTTCGCTCCCGGGCCCGGTGGACCACACCGATGCCATTCGTTTAGCCCTGCAGAGCTGGCCGGACGTGGACCGGTACCTGCAGAGCTGCAAAGGGGTGATCATTCCTCTGGGTTCCACCGAGCAGCACGGACCGACCGGTGCCATCGGCACCGATGCCCTCACCGCTGAAGCCGTGGCCCTGGAACTGGGACGACGCAGCGGTGTGCTGGTCACGCCGGTGCAGGCTTTCGGCATGGCCGAGCACCACCTCGGCTTTGCCGGCACCATGAGCCTTCAGCCCGCCACCCTGCTGGCCGTGTTGCATGACATGGTGCTCTCCCTGGCCACCCATGGATTCGAGCGCATCTTTGTGGTGAACGGCCATGGGGGCAACATGGCCACCACCAGGGCCGCCTTCGCCCAGGCCTATGGCACCGCTGCCAGCCGCGGCCTCGAGGTGGCACCCCGTCTGCGCTGCAAGCTGTCCAACTGGTTCATGGCCGGCCCAGTGATGCGGCGGGCCCGCGAGCTTTACGGCGACCGTGAAGGCCAGCACGCCACCCCCAGCGAAATCGCCGTCACCCTGCATCTGCACAACAGCCTCATCGCCAAACAGCGGGCGCTGCCGGAGGCGGCCCCCTGCGGATCCATTCATGGGCCAGCCGATTTCCGCCGCCGCTATCCCGACGGGCGCATGGGCTCCGATCCCTATCTGGCCAAACCGGAACATGGCCTGGAGCTGTTGAACACGGCCGCGGAGGCGTTGCGCGAGGATCTCAGCACTTTCCTCACTGCCGCATGAGCAACATCACGGCCGACGACGTGCGCAAGGTGGCCCACCTGGCCCGGCTCGATCTCCCTGAGGACACCATCGCCACCTACACCGGTCAACTGGAGCGGATCCTGGATTACGTCGACCAGCTTCAGGCCGTTGACACCGAAGGCGTGCCGGCAACCACCCGCGCCGTTGAGGTTGTCAATGTCACCCGTGAGGACAAGGTGGAAGCAACCGAAGTGAGGGAAGATCTGCTGGAGCAGGCTCCCCTGCGGGAGGGAGATTTCTTCCGAGTGCCGAAGATCCTGGCCGAATGAGTCAGGGTGAGTGAGGCCGCCGTGGCTGGGTTTTGATGGCACTGCGGTCGACGAAACCCAACCAACTGCGCTGCAGGGCGCGGCCAGGAATGAAGCGGGCGGCGCGGCGCATCTTGCCCTTGCGGTGCTTATGACTGCGCACGCCCACGAGGATGTCGTAGAGGAAATTGGCCCCATCCGCTCGGGTTTCAAAAATGCCAAGCCGTTGCGGTGATCCCTTGGCATCGAGAAGGGGTTTGGTGGCCTCGTAAGCGGGCTTGTACTCAAACCAGGGCACCGATGGCCAGAGATGGTGCACCAGGTGATAGTTCTGACCCATGATCAGCCAATTCATCAGCCTGCCTGGATAGATCCGGGCATTGGTCCAGCGATTTCTGGAGGTGAAGGGACGGTGGGGCAGGTAGTCGAAGAAGAGCCCGAGGGTGACTCCCACCATCAGAGCCGGCGCGAACCAGCAATTGAAGATGAAAGGAAGAAAATCAAAGGTGACTGCAGCGGCGATGATCGTGAAGAACACAGCCCGCTCCAATCCCCACTGCATCAACTCCCAGCGCTTCCAGAGCTTGCGCTGAAAGAAAAAGACCTCGTGATAAAAAAATCGCGGAGCGATCAGCCACAGCGGGCCGAAGGTGCTCACGATGTGGTCGGGATCATTCTTTGGATCGTTGACATGGGCGTGGTGCTCAAGGTGTACCCGGGTGAAAACCGGAAAACTGAAACCCAGCAACAACGCCGACCCATGCCCCATCAATTGATTCACCCAGGGCACGGGATGGGCCGATTTGTGGCAGGCATCGTGAACAACGGTTCCCTCCAGATGCAGCGCCAGAAACCCAGTGATCAGCAGCACCGGCAACGGCCAACCAGCAGCAAACCAGCCCCAGATGGTGAGCGCAGCGAAGGCATAGCCACCCAGGAACAGACCCACCGTGGGGTTCCAGGCAGCCGGAGGGTCAACGAACTGTTTGGGAACAGATCGCCAACGCACCTCCGCAGCCGGCATTTCAGGTTGTGCGAAAGCCTGGGTCATTCAGCGAAAGCGCGTCAGCCGACTGCTAAGAGCCACCAAATTAGAGAAACGGATGCCCACCGGGGGACTTGAACCCCCACGACCGAAGCCACTGGTACCTAAAACCAGCGCGTCTACCAATTCCGCCAGATGGGCAAGGTGGCAACTTTAGGCAGCAGCCCAGAATGGGTTGATCCATGGAGCCCGCGATGCTGGCCACCCTTGCTGGAGATCTCTGTCTGGTGTTGGGCCTGGCGGTGCTGCTGCTTCCGCTTCTGGTCACGGAACTGAGCCGACCCCGCGATGGAGTTTGGGGTGCGGTGGTTTTGCTGCTTGGGCTGGTGCTGGTGACCAGCAGCGACCGCCTCCGGGGTGCACCGATGTTGGCGGTGGTTTGCGCAGGGCTGCTGATCAGCCGCCTCGGCAGCGAAGTGGCTCAGTCCCGCTGGCAGCAGCTGAGCCCCGAAGAACAACAGCGCTTGAAATCCACTGAGCGCTGGTCCACCAGCCTCCAGCAGCTCTCTGCCACCCTCAACGCGCTGCTGAGCAACACCGGCCAGGCCCTGGGAAGCCTGAAACCCAAAGCGCCAGCGGCTGACCGCCCTGAAGGCAGCAGCCGCACGGGCAAGCGCTGGGTCAGGCCCGAACCGCAAGCCGCTGACGCCCAAGACGCCAAAGCTGAAGCGGCGAAAAGCGAAGCAGTGAGCGAGGCCGTGAGCGAAGCAGTGAACGCTGAAGCACCAGAACAAGAAGCCCCGGAACCGACAGCGCCTGACCAAGAAGCCGCAACCCCACCCAGCGAAGACGGATAATTCCGGTTGCAGCTGCCCCAACGTGAGCAAGGAGACCCGCGACGCCGCCGAGGGACGTCCCTCCTACAAGGACACGCTCAACCTGCTGCAAACAGGCTTTGGCATGCGCGCCAACGCGGTGAAGCGGGAGCCGGAGCTGCAGGCCTTCTGGCGCGACAACGGCATCGATGGGCAACTGGGGCTCAACAACAGCGGGCCCACCTTCACGCTTCACGACGGGCCTCCCTACGCCAACGGTGCCTTGCACATGGGCCATGCCCTGAACAAGGTGCTCAAGGATGTGATCAACAAATATCAAGTGCTGCAGGGCCGCAGGGTGCGCTACGTGCCTGGCTGGGACTGCCACGGTCTGCCGATCGAACTCAAGGTGCTGCAGTCGATGGATCAGGAACAGCGCCAAGCGCTGACACCGATCAAGCTGCGCAAGAAAGCCGCTGCTTACGCCCGCAAGCAGGTGGATGGCCAGATGAAGGGCTTCCAGCGCTGGGGCATCTGGGCCGACTGGGACCAGCCCTATCTCACCCTGCAGAAGGAGTACGAAGCCGCCCAGATCAAGGTGTTCGGCGAGATGGTGCTCAAGGGCCACATCTACAGGGGCCTGAAGCCCGTGCACTGGAGCCCCAGTTCCCGCACCGCCCTGGCCGAAGCCGAGCTGGAATACCCCGACGGCCACACCAGCCCCAGCGTGTATGTGGCCTTTCCGGCGGTGGAGGTTCCCGTCCCCCTGCGGGAGACCCTGCAGAGCCATGGCGTCGAGCTGCCCGCTGATGCGGCCGCCCTTGGCCAGGCCCTGCAAGTGGCGATCTGGACCACCACCCCCTGGACGCTTCCCGCCAACCTGGCGGTGTCCGTCAACGAACGGCTCGACTACGCCTTGGTCGACGATGGCAACGGCCGGTTGCTGGTGGTGGCTGCCGAACTGATCGAGTCGCTCAGCAAAACCCTCGAGCGTCCCCTCCAGCAGCGCGCCACGGTGAAAGGTGCCCTGCTTGCTGGGCTCGTCTATCGGCACCCGCTGCTGGATCGCACCAGCCCCGTAGTGATCGGCGGCGACTACATCACCACCGAATCCGGCACAGGCCTTGTGCACACCGCCCCGGGGCATGGCGTCGACGACTTTCATACCGGCCAGAAGCACGGCCTGCCCGTGCTGTGCCCCGTGGACGAAGCCGGCACCCTCACCGCAGAGGCAGGTCCTTTCGCAGGCCTGAACGTGCTCAAGGACGCCAATCCAGGGATCATCGAGGCCCTCGAGCAAGCCGGAGCACTGCTCAAGCAGGAGGCCTACAGCCACCGCTACCCCTACGACTGGCGCACCAAGAAACCCACCATCTTCCGCGCCACGGAACAGTGGTTCGCGTCGGTGGAGGGCTTCCGCCAGGACGCCCTCGACGCCATCGACCAGGTGCAGTGGACCCCAGCCTCAGGTCGCAACCGCATCGAAGCGATGGTGAAGGAGCGGGGGGACTGGTGCATCTCCCGCCAACGCACCTGGGGAGTGCCGATCCCCGTGTTTTATCACCGCAGCAACGGCGAGGTGCTGCTCAACGCCGACACCCTGAGCCATATCGAGACGTTGATCGCCGCCCACGGCGGCGACGTGTGGTGGGAGAAAGACGAAGCAGATCTGCTGCCACCCGCCTACGCCGACCAGGCCGATCAATGGCGCAAGGGCACCGACACCATGGATGTGTGGTTCGACTCCGGATCCAGCTGGGCTGCCGTGTCAAGCCAGCGAGAGTCGCTCAGCTACCCCGCCGACCTCTACCTCGAGGGATCCGATCAGCACCGCGGCTGGTTCCAGAGCTCGTTGCTCACCTCCGTGGCCGTCAACGGCCATGCCCCCTACAAACGCGTTCTCACCCATGGGTTCGCCCTCGACGAGAAGGGGCGAAAGATGAGCAAATCCCTCGGCAATGTGGTCGACCCGATGGTGATCATCGAGGGAGGCAAAAACCAGAAGCAGGAGCCGGCCTACGGCGCTGATGTGCTGCGGCTCTGGGTGAGCTCGGTGGACTACTCCACCGATGTGCCCATCGGCGCCGGAATTCTGCGCCAGCTCGCTGACGTTTACCGGAAAGTGCGCAACACCAGCCGCTACCTGCTCGGCAATCTGCACGACTTCAATCCCGCCACCGATGCCATCGCGGTGGAGGACCTGCCCCTGCTGGACCGCTGGATGCTGCAGCGCACGGCTGAAGTGATGGATGAGATCACGGAAGCCTTCGAGAGCTACGAGTTTTTCCGCTTCTTCCAGCTGCTGCAGAACTTCTGCGTCACCGACCTCTCCAACTTCTACCTCGACATCGCCAAAGACCGGCTGTACGTGAGCGCCCCGGCCGACCGGCGCCGGCGTAGCTGTCAGACCGTGATGGCCTTGATCATCGAACGCCTGGCCGGCTTGATTGCGCCTGTGCTCTGCCACATGGCCGAAGACATCTGGCAAAACCTCCCCTACCCGGTGGAGGAGACCTCGGTCTTCCAACGCGGTTGGCCAACCGCTCCGGACCGTTGGCGCGACGCGTCCTTGAACGAACCGATGCAGCAACTGCGCGAACTGCGGACATCAGTGAACAAAGTGCTGGAAGACTGCCGCAGCCGTGGGGAGCTGGGCGCATCGCTAGAAGCAGCGGTTCGCCTTGAGGCCCACAATCCAAGCCTGCAATCGGCTCTGCAGTGGCTCAACGACCAGGGCCATGCCGAGGTGGATGGGCTGCGTGACTGGCTGCTGGTGTCCCAGTTGCAGATTGGCGGTGAGCCCTGGGCGGAACTGCTCGCCAACCATGACGACGACGTCGCGCTCATTGAAGTGGCCCGGGCTCGCGGCAGCAAATGCGAGCGCTGCTGGCATTACGAGAGTGATGTGGGCCAGCATGCCGACCACCCCCATCTCTGCGGCCGCTGCGTCAGCGTTCTGGGGAGGCTTTGACCCAGTGCTCGTCGCTCAGCAGAGCGCCAGGCTGCATCGGACCTGCCAAAACAATCTCATTGGCTGGTGATAACGGACCTCGCAGCACTTCAACCTGATCCAGCAGCGTGCCCTCGGGCAGAACAGAGGCGTCTGGATCAAACGCGGTGGGGTGGGTTGTGCTGCTGCTGAAGCCTCGAAAAATCAAGAGTTCGAAAGGCTCCGCATCGACCCGTCCCCGCAAGCGCACCACACGGTCGGAATGTTGGCGGGTGCGCTCCTCGAGCGCGTGAACCAGATCATCGTCAACCGGCATCAGAATTCACCGGCCACGCGCCCTTGGCGCGGGAGGCGCACCAGCAGCCACTGCAACAGACCCACCGCATAGGCCACAAGAGCCACATAGCCGATGAAGGCGGCAACGGCTTCCGTCCACTGGCCGCCGAATACAAAATCAAACAGACGTTCGGCAACCCGGTGCAGTCCCTGGGGCGCTTCCAGCCAGATCTTGCACTCGGCAGCCTCCAGCGCGCGGGCACAGCCCAGCGCCGATCCCGACATCCCCACGGCAAACACCGCAAACACCGTGAGGGACCAGCGCCAGATGCGCACGGTCATCGGCAGAGCCCGGCCCGGGGGACTATCGGCCAGTTCCTCGTTGAGATCCACCCAGAACCACACCGATCCAGCCATCAGCAGGGGGGCCAGCAAGGCCGTGACGTAACCAATCGGCCTCTGATCGGTGAGCAACAGCACGCTGATCGCCAGCAGGCTGGCCACCTTCCAGTAAATGCTCAGCAGACGCACGAGGGCCGGATCACGGCGCACTCCAGCCCAGATCAGCAGGATCAAGGGAAGACCGAGAGCAATCGTGGCGCCCAGGCGGTAGGTCAGCCACACCAGGGTTCGGGTCGTGAGATCAGGCACCAGCCAGGCACATCAGCACGTCATTATCAGTGCCATCCATCAAGACCACAGGATTGGTAAGGTCCAATTCATGGTTCCGTTTAATCCTCTCGATTGGTTCCGGAGTTCGGGTTCCCAAGCGCGTTGCCGCCATGCCCTCTCCCATCAGCCATCCATGGAGGAGGCCGTTCGGGATGTGTCCAGCACCCTTGGGGGCAACGCCGCCGATGTTGCCCTGGTGTTTGTGTCCAGTCACTTCGCCAGTGATCTGCCTCGTTTGCTGCCCCTGCTTCAGCAGCGCTTGCACGCCAGCCACTGGCTTGGATGTCTCGGCGGTGGCGTGGTGGGCACCACCGCAGCCAACGAAGCCCATGAAGTGGAGCAGAACCCGGCGTTGAGCGTGATGCTGCTCAACCTTCCCGGAGCCGAGCTTCAGAGCGTGCAACTCAGCGGCAGCGACCTTCCAGATCTCGACGGTGCTGCGCAGCACTGGCACGAGTGGGTGGGACTGAAGCCGGGATCCAGTCGATCCCTTCTGCTGTTGATCGATCCCACATGCAGCGGCATCAATGATCTGATCAGCGGTCTGGATTACGCCTACCCCGAGGTGGACAAGATCGGTGGAATCGCCATCCCCCACAACGCGGCCCATGGCTCCCTGCTCTGCGCTGATGGCATTGCAGCCGGGGCCGTTGCTCTGAGCATTGGCGGCGATTGGTCTCTCGACCCTGTGGTGGCGCAGGGGTGCCGACCGATTGGGCCGGTGTTTGCCATCGAACAGGCCCAGCGCAACGTGCTGCTGGAACTCAGTGATGGCGAGCGGCGCGACAGCCCCGTGGCTTGCCTGCAGCGGGTGCTTGCAGGATTGAGCGCCGAGGATCGTGAACTGGTGCAGCACTCCCTGTTTCTGGGTGTGGAGCGGCAGGAACTCTCCGCAGGGGCTGCACTGGCCAAGCTGCAGCGGATCCAATCCGAGAGCGAACAGCCGGAACCACAAGCCGACGACGAGCAGGAGCGCACCTTTCTTGTGCGCAACTTGATCGGGGTGGATCCCCGCAACGGAGCCGTCGCTGTCGCCGAGCGCGTGCGCGCGGGACAGAACGTGCAATTTCAACTGCGGGAAGCGCAGGCCTCCCGCCAGGAAGCACGCCAACTGCTGCAAGCCAGCAGGGCAACCGCAGCCACAAAAGCTCCTCTTTGCGGGCTGTTGTTCGCCTGCCTCGGACGAGGCAGCGGCCTGTTCGGTGGCGCTGACGGTGATGTGACCATCGCCCGAGAGGTCATCCCCGATCTCCCCATTGCCGGAAGCTTCTGCAACGGGGAGATCGGTCCCCTCGGCGGCGCGACCCATCTGCATGGTTACACCGCCTGCTGGGGCCTTCTCCGCCATGCACCGCTCGCGTCCTCACCGTCCTGATGCGTCAGCACGTCAATCCCCTCAGCCGGTTCTTTCAGCTGCCGCTGGAGCTGCCTGCTCCGGAGCAACTGTTCGATGATCCCGGCCGTCCCATCCATCTCGACATCGGCTGCGCCCGAGGGATCTGCCTGCAGGAGCTGGCCGCCCTAAGACCGGATCGCAATCACCTGGGTGTGGAAATCAGACGGCCCCTGGTGCGGTCCGCCCAGCGCGATCGGGACCAGCTGGAACGCCTCAACCTGCACTACTTGTTCTGCAACGCCAATGTGAGCCTGGAAGGGTGGATGGCCGCGCTGCCGCAGGATCGCCTGCAGCTGGTGAGCATTCAGTTTCCGGATCCCTGGTTCAAGCGACGCCACCGCAAACGGCGCGTGCTGCAGCCCTCCCTGTTGCTGGCCATTGCCGCAACCCTGCAACCGGGGCGGGAACTGTTTGTGCAGAGTGACGTGCTGGCCGTGATCGACCCGATGGTGGCGTTGGTTGAGCTGAGCGGTTGTTTCGATCGCCCCGCCGAGGACGCCCGACCGTGGCGAGCCGACAACCCCCTGCCGGTACCCACGGAGCGGGAACGCTACGTGCAGGAGCTGGGGCTTCCGGCCTATCGGGTGCTCTACCGGCGCAATCGGCAGCCACTGCCGGATCCTGAAGAGCTGGAGATTGCTTGGCAACGGGTCGATAATCCCGCCAACGACGCAGTCCCCCCGGATGGCTGAGGCTTCAGAACCGTCTCCATGGTTGCTGCGCTGGCAAGGATGTCTCCCCAGCTCGGCAGCCCAACAAAAGCGCCTCGCCAATCTGGCCGGCATTGTTTTGATCCTCCTGCTTGCAGGACTGCCCCTGGTGACGCGCACGGGGCTGGGACTGATCGTGCTGGCGTGTGGTGCGCTCTGGCTGCTGTGGTCGCTCAGCAAGCCTCCCGAGCGGCTGGGTGAAATCAGCGGTTGGCTGCTGCTGTTCCTGGCTGTCGCCGTGCTGGCCACAGGCTTCTCGCCAGTTCCCGCCGCGGCCCTCAAGGGGCTGGTGAAGCTGCTCAGCTATCTGGGGGTTTATGCACTGATGCGCCAGCTTCTCGCCGTTCGCCCTGCATGGTGGGACCGGCTGCTGGCGGCTCTGCTCGGGGGATCGTTGCTGACCGATGTGCTCGCCCTGCGCCAGCTCTATGCCCCCACCGAAGAGCTGGCCCGCTGGGCTGATCCGAATTCAGTGGCCGCAGGAACGATCCGGATCTATGGGCCGCTCGGCAACCCCAATCTGTTGGCGGGCTACCTGGTGCCGATCCTGCCGCTGGCGCTTGTGGCCTGCATCCGCTGGCGCGGATGGGGCAGCCGGGCTTTTGCCGCAACGGCCTTCAGCCTCGGCTGTGCATCGGTGCTCTTCAGCTACAGCCGGGGGGGATGGCTCGCCCTTGTGGCTGCGATCGGCAGCCTGGTGCTGCTGCTGGTGCTTCGCGCCATTCGCCACTGGCCCCCACTCTGGAAGCGATTGGTGCCCCTGGCCCTGCTGGGAGCCGGGGGGCTTCTGCTGGCCCTGGCCGTCACCCAGGTCGACCCGATCCGCACCCGGGTGATGAGCCTGCTTGCCGGTCGCGGTGACAGCTCCAACAACTTCCGGATCAATGTGTGGCTGGCTGCGATCGACATGATCCAAGACCGCCCCTGGCTGGGGATCGGTCCGGGGAACGCAGCCTTCAACAGCGTCTACCCCCTCTATCAACAACCGAAGTTCAATGCCCTGAGCGCCTACTCCGTGCCGCTCGAACTTCTGGTGGAAACAGGCATTCCCGGCCTGATCGCCTGCATCGGCCTCGCCCTTGCCAGCCTGCGCAGAGGCTTGAGAGCGTTGGCGTCCGATGCGGATCTGGCCTTGCCCTGCATCGGCTGCCTTGCCGCGATCACCGGGCTTCTGGTGCATGGCGCTGCCGACACGATCTTCTTCCGCCCCGAAGTGCAGATCACTGGTTGGTTCTGTTTGGCCACCCTCAGCCAATGCCGGCAGAGGGCATGACTGACAGTTCGACAAGCAACTCCCTGGTTCTGGCCGGATTCGATGCAGGCCAGACCCATTGCCGCTGTCGGCTCAGTCGCTGGACCCCGGCTGGCTGGCAGTGTTTGGGAGAAGGCACGGGCACGGGCGTCAGCCATCTGGATGCCCCTGGAGGAGAGGAGCGCTTCCGGGAAGCCATCCGCTCAAGCCTGCATGCCGCCTGGCCCGATCATCAGGACGAGCCCCTATCCGCTGCAGCGGTTGGCGCCAGTGGCGTGGAAGCGGGCACAGGTTTGCAGGCCCGCGCGGCATCCCTGCTCCGCGAGGTGGTGCATCTCCCCAACGATCGCTGCGTCGCCACTGGCGATGAACGCACCGCCCTTCGCGGTGCCTTCGCCGAGCAAGCGGGAATCGTGCTGATCAGTGGAACGGGGATGATTGTGGTGGGACGCAACACCCTCGGCGAAGAACAACGCTGCGGCGGCTGGGGCTGGCGCCTTGATGGTGCAGGCTCAGCCTTCGACCTCGGGCACCAGGGCCTGCAGGTGAGCCTGCGCATGGCCGATGGGCGACTGGCGGATGGACCGTTGCGCGAATCGCTGTGGGAACGGCTCGGCTGCCGGTCGGCCAACGACCTCAAATCCCTGGTGGTGCAGCCAGATCATCAACCTGCTGATCTGGCACGCCTGGCACCGCTGGTGGACGAGGCCGCCGCCCAGGGAGATCGCGAAGCCCAGCGCATCCTTGATCGATCGGCATTCGCTCTGGCCGAAGCCGCCGGCGCTGTGGCCAGGACGCTGCACCTGAAGACCCCCAACCTTTGCGCCCACGGAGGCGCACTCTTGAATCTCACGGAATTCAAGGGCGCCGTACGCCGGTCGGTGCAGGAGCACCTACCCGGTGCTCGCTGGACCCAGCCCCTGGGCGACGCCTGTGATGGCGCCCTGACCCTGGCCCGCGATTGCTGTCAGCTCAAGCCGCATTGAGGTGCTGGTCCGCCGCTTCAGCCAGGCGCTGGGTCCAGTGCTCAACGGCCTTGGGATCGGCCGCCTCCACCATCACCCGCAGGAGTGGCTCGGTGCCACTGGCCCGCACCAGCACACGCCCATCGCCCGCCATGCTGCGCTCAGCCTCCTGCACGAGTGCGGTGAGGGATTGGCAGTCTGCCCAGGCCTTGCGCCGTGAGCGATCAGGCACCCGCACATTCACCAGCTTCTGGGGATAGGCCTCAAAGCTGCGATCCAACCAATCGGCCAGGGTGATCCCCTGGCCATGGCAAAGGCTGGCCAATTGCAGGGCCGTCAGCACCCCATCACCGGAAAGCCCGTGGGCGGAGGAGAGAATGTGGCCAGATTGCTCCCCACCAAGTGCCGCACCACTGCGGACCATGGCGGCGTGCACATGCTGATCACCCACTGGAGTGCGATCAAGCTGCCCACCTCGCGCCTGCCAGGCCCGCTCAAATCCCAGATTGGACATCACCGTGGCCACCAGTCTCTGGTCGGGGAGCACGCCGCTGTCCTGCAGGGCCGAACCCCAGAGGAAAAGCACATGGTCGCCATCAACGATGCGGCCCCGGCCATCCACCGCCAACATCCGATCGGCATCGCCATCAAACGCGAAGCCCATGGCCGCCCCACGCTCCAGCACGGCCCGCCGCAAGGGCTCGAGATGGGTGGACCCGCAATCCACATTGATCCGCTCCCCGTCGGCCTCGCCATGGAGCACCGTGACATCAGCGCCGAGCTCGGAGAACACCGCGGCGCCGCAGGCTGTGGCCGAGCCCCAGCACAGATCCAGCACAATCGGCACACCATCCAGCCGCTGATGGCGCACGCTGCTGAGAAGGTCCTGTTTGTAGAGATCGAGGAGATCAGAGCGCTGGTGGGATGCACCGAACGCATGGGCTTGCGCTGACGCTGGCTCCTCACCGCGCAAACCGGCTTCGATGCGCGACTGCAGAGCTGAGCCAAGCTTGCTGCCATCGGCACCGAACACCTTGATGCCGTTGTCCTCCGGTGGGTTGTGGCTGGCGGACACCATCAAGCCACCGGCTGCTCCAAACCGGCGAATCAGGCCGGGGACTGCCGGGGTGGGACAGAGCCCAAGGGTCCAGACCTCGCGCCCGGCTGCGGTCAGACCGGCCGCGAGTGCAGAGACGAGCATGGATCCACTCGTGCGGGAATCCATCCCGATCAGCACGGGGCCATCCGCGGGGAGAACCCGCCCGCACCAGAAACCCACCTGCAAAGCCAGCGTGGAGGTGATTGCCGAACCGACATGGCCGCGCAGGCCATCGGTGCCAAAACTCACCTGGGCCGGATCAGGACAATCCAGGGGATGGAATGCAGGTGAGGCCATGGAGTCTCATTGATGGAATGAACCTTAAAAGGCCTGACAGCGTTCGCCCTTCCGCGCAAGGACAGGCCCATAGCTGCACGCCAGGGGTTCAACGCCAGCGCTGGGGGAGCAAAAGAATGGCAACCAGTTCCAGCAATGCCCAGGCGCCAACCAACAGCACCACCCATCCAGGCAGCCACTGCAACGGCCAGAGCCAACGCATCCCCCACACCACAAGGGCGACACAGCAGACGCTCAAGCAACGCAGTCGCTGCCGCCGCCCGGGGCGGGGCGTGCGCGGATCCGCACCCATCCATTGCCTGCCACTGGGCACAGAATGGCAGCAGTTCAGAGAGCCTGTGTGAGTGCTGGACCGACGCGCGGACTTCTGCTCCTCGGAGGCACGTCGATTCTCACGCTGATGGCGATCGTGGGCGGGCAGCGGTTGCTGCGTCAGCGAGCCATCGCTGTGACCCCTCGGATGGACAGCGCGCAGGTGTGGGCGCGCTATCGCTGGTCGCTTGACCCGGTGCAGCGCAGGGAAGCGGCCCTGCTCCTGGCCAGCCGCAGCAAAGACTCGCCACAACGCCAGCGACGGTTGCTCGCCGGCCAGGGGTGGGGACCGGCGCCCCTGGCCGCCGTGGCGCTCAAGCAGCAAGCCCTGGCCGCTCAACGGCTGGGCCGGCCTGCAGAAGCAAAACAGCGCTGGCGCAGCCTGCTCGAGCGCTTCCCCACCAGCGCTGCCAGCGCCGATGCCCGTTACTACCTCAAGGGCAAGGACGCGCAGCTGAAGCAACAACTGCTGTCCCAGCAGCCTGCCCATCCCGCCGCCCTTGCAGCAGCAGCAGAACTCCCCGACGACGCCAGTGAGGACAGGCTTCAGGCCAATGCCTTGCACCTGGCACGCTGGGGCCCCCACTGGCCAGGTGCGGCCAGCCTCATGCGCCGCAGCTGCGGGACGCTCAGCGGCATCGGACTCTCGCAAGAGCAACGGCTCAGCCTGGCCTCAGCCCTGGCCGAACTCGGCGATGGCCAGGCCGCGGAGCTCTGCCTTCAGGGCACTCCGCTGCAACCGCCCCAGGAACTGATCATCGGTCGCACCCTGCTGCGCGGAACCCCAGTCCAGAAACGTCGCGGGGAAGCGCTGCTTCTCGACTTGGCCAATGCCCATCCTCAATCCGAGGAAGCCCTCAAGGCTGCGGCTCTCCTCAGTGAGCCACTGAGGCCCAAGCAAGCGCTGCTGGATGCGCTGCCGCTGTCGCTGCAAGAGCGTTCAGCGGATGTGGCCGCAGCCCGCGTGCGCCTGAATGGCGACCCAAACGGACTGGAGGTGTTGACGCGATGGCCTGACCACCCGGCGATCTGGCAACTGCAATGGGATCTGGCCCGTAACGCCTTGCTGGACGACCAGTGGGAGCAGGCCCTCAGCGTTCTGACAACGATCCCGGGGAACAAGCTTCCCGATCCCCTCGCCGCACGGCAGCAGTTTTGGATCGGCTTCAGCCTGGCCAAGCTGGGGAAGCAGGAGCAGGCAGAGCGCGTCTGGGACTCCTTGGTGAAGGACTATCCCCCTGGGTACTACACCTGGCGCGCTGAAGCCCGACTCGGCGGCGGCGATCTGCCAGCCCTGAGGGCGGAGACGGCTGCCGCTGCAACCCGAACCATCAAGGCCAACACCGGGATAGGCCAGGGCTGGAGCCCTTTGAACAGCGGCCTTCCCTTGGTGGATCAACTCTGGAGACTGGGATTACGCCAGGAGGCCTGGGACACCTGGCGCAGTAGCCAAGCCGACGTCAAACCCTCTCCACAAAGCCAGCTGATCGAAGGGCGGCTGCGCCTGGGCGTGCAGGACTACTGGACAGGCCTGAATCGGTTGTGGAGGGCCAATCTGCGGCTGGTTGCGCCCGATGACGAAACGCAGCTGCAGCTGCACCAGAGCCAGCATCCGCGACCTCTTCTTCCTGAGTTCAGCGCCGCAGCGCAGCAGGAAGCGGTGCGCCTGGAATTGCTTCTGGCGATCGCCCGTCAGGAATCGCGCTTTTCCCCGGGCGTGCGCTCACCGGTAGGCGCCGTGGGCCTGTTGCAGCTGATGCCGGCCACTGCTGCGGAGATGGCGGCCGCTCCCATCAGCGACGACGACCTTCAAGAACCCGGTCGCAACGCAATCCTGGGCGCGCGCTACCTGGCCTGGTTACTCGAGGAGTGGCAGGGCAACATCTGGCTCACCGCCGCCAGCTACAACGCCGGACCAGGAGCCGCTGGTTCGTGGCGGAGTGAGGAACTCGCCCAAGATCCGGAGCTGTGGGTCGAGCGCATTCCTTACCCGGAAACCAGGCTTTACACGAAAAAGGTGCTGGGCAATCTCTGGGCCTATCTCAAACCGGACTGGGCAGGTCGTGACCGATCCAGATCCCGCTGATCACGATCACAGCAAGCCAAAAGGCTGTGACCTGAGGCGCCGGCACCACTTTGATTCTGGTGAGGTCCAAGCGGGCGAGCAGGGTGGCTGACGCCAGGATCAACACATCAGAGAGCAGGCTGAGGCTGAGCACGTACAAACCAACGGTGATCACCAGGGTGAGCGTGACCACCAGGCTGAGCACCCGGCTGGAGGCCATGAGCAGGGAGAGCTGACGCAGCAGCAGATCCGGCATGGTGCAGATCACCACCACCACCAGTGCCTGAATCAGCTCGATCGTCCAGAACACTTGGACACTCATCTGATGGGCCTGCGCAAGCCACGTTTCCTCGATCGCCCAGTGGTGGCCGAGGAACAACGACACACCGAAAAGCACAAGGAGCAAGGGAGCTCTCAGGGGCAGCAGCAGAAAGCGCAGAAGTGGCATCAACGTGGCGAAGTTCCCTGGTGGACAGACACCGTTTAGCGATGCTGGATCCGCGGCCAAACGCTAGCAACAGCAGCTGGTTTGTCCTGTCAGGATGGGGTCCCAAACCCTTGCAGGGATGACCGGCACTCCCGAGAGCACCAGCCTCACCGCACTGCAGAAAGGTCTACTGCTCGTGTCGGCAATTGCCTTAGCCGTGAGTTTGTTTCTGGTGCGCAATGGAGGGATGACGGAATCACCTCTCGACCAGCTGGCCCGCCGCTCGCTGGCACCAGAGGTGGCCCTCAGCAATGGCAAGCCCACGATTCTGGAGTTCTACGCCGATTGGTGTGAGGTCTGCCGGGAGATGGCTCCCGCGATGCTGGCGATGGAAAACGCCCACGCAGGCGAACTCGACGTGGTGCTCGTGAACATCGACAACCCTCGCTGGCTCGACCTCACCGACCGCTACGACGTGACGGGGATTCCTCAGCTCAACCTTTTCGCTGCTGACGGTGATCTGCGGGGCCGCTCCCTCGGTGGCCGCACGGAAGGCGAGCTGAACACCCTGGCCGCCGCGCTGGTGACGAACGCCCCATTGCCAAAACTGACAGGCGTTGGCGGCAGCAGCCCTCTGCCAGAGCCGGCCTCGATGGCCTCCGCAGCAGGACCCCGCAGCCATTCCTAACCTGCGCAGCCATTCCCAGGCAGACCGGCCATGATCGACGCACGCCTGTTTCCCAATCCGACGTGACCATGGATCCCCGCTTCCGCGTCGACCTGATCGCTGCAACGCCAAACCCCCAGCAGTGCGTGTACGCCGGCATGCATCAGGACTACAGCGAGGGGTTTGTGGCTGCCGACCGCGCCGACTGGCCTGACGAAACCAAAGCCGGCGAGATCTGCGTGAAGCGTCTTCTGGCCGGAGAGCGCGGTCACTACGGTCCGCTCGAGCACGCCCAGATCGTGCTGAATGTGGGCTGGTTTCCGCACTCGGTGATGCAGCAGGCCCGCACCCACCGGGTGGGGGTGAGCTTCGATGTGCAATCGATGCGCTACACCGGCGATCGCATTGCCAGGGCTGCCGATGGCGACCTGGACCTGGAGGATGTTTTCTATCTCAGGCCAGTGGGGGATTACAGCGATCGCCAGGGCAAGAAATATCACTACAGCCCAGAGTTAAGACAACAAGATCTGGAGCTGTGCAGGCAGGCGGCGGCCCGCTATCGGGATCTGCTTCAAGCTGGATTCGCAGAAGAGCACGCCCGGGGGATTCTCCCGTTTGATTACCGCCAGCACTTCGTGGTGAGCTTCAGCTTGCGCGCTTTTCTGCACTTCATGGATCTGCGCGCCAAGCTCGATGCCCAGCAGGAAATCCGTGAACTCTGCGATTTGCTCTGGCCGCACCTGCAAACCTGGGCCCCTGAGTTCGCGGCCTGGTACGAAAAAAGTCGACTCCATAAAGCGAGACTGGCGCCCTGAAGGCAAGGTTCCCGCAGGCTTTTAAACCTTGGCCAGGGTGACCCGCTCGGGCTGATGCTGATACTTGCCTTGGCGGTCGCTGTAGGTGGTGTCGCAGGGATCACCTTCAAAGAACAGCAACTGGCAGATGCCTTCATTGGCGTAAATGCGGCAATCAGCCCCTGAGCTATTGCTGAACTCCAGGGTGAGATGTCCTTCCCAGCTCGCTTCCGCCGGCGTGGTGTTCACGATGATGCCCAAGCGGGCATAGGTGCTCTTGCCAAGGCAGATCACCGTGATGTTGGGCGGCACCTTCATCTTTTCCAGCGCCACACCAAGCCCATAGGAGTGGGCCGGGAGGATGAAGTAATCACCATCCTCGTCGTGGTGAAGCTCGGTGGGTTCCAAATTGGCAGGGTTGAACCGCTTGGGATTCATCACCGTGCCGGGCACGTGCTTGAAGATCAAAAACTCCTGCGGCGAAAGGCGCAGGTCGTAGCCATACGACGAACAACCAAAACTGAGCACCGGGCGGAGCTTTTGGTCTGGCTCCAAATGACGGACCAGTCCCGATTGAAACGGCTCCAGCATCCCCTGAGCCGCTTGCTCGGTGATCCAGCGATCGTTTTTCAGCATCAGAACCCTCTGCGCAATTCCGTGACCTGATCAGCCAGAGCCATCAGCGAGTCGGGGATGGATGGCCCAGTGATGATCACATCCATCGATGCTGGACGCTGCTCCAGACGACACAGCACCTCCTGTTCATCGAGGTAGCCGAAGGCAATCGCCAAACCGAGCTCATCAAGCACCAGCTGATCAAGATCTCCCCGACTGAGATGGGTGGAGCAGGCGCTCCAGATTGATTGCACCGCATCCACAACCGCTGATTCCGCTTGCGCAGCAGGCTGGGACAAACACTCGAGCACGGCCGGACGCATCCAGATAAGACGGTCACACAGCGTGACCGCCGCATCAGGCCCCTGCACCACACCGCCTTTGAGGAACTGGGCCACCATCACCCGGCTCCCCAGCCCTGCGCTGCGCAGAGCCTGACTTAACACGGTCCCGTAACTACCGCGGTACGGGGCCGTGTGAACCTGCAGCTGTCCTTCCGGTGCCACCAGGTGTAGCGGTGGCCGCGGCTCCAAGGCCGGCAGGCCGCGCAGACCGGCTTGCTCCAGCGTCCGGTGGTCCGCACTGCGGACGTCTCGGGCTCGGTGGCTGGGGCTCAGGCTGGTGGTCATCTCGTTCGCTGGCGTCAGGGCTGGTGTCCAGACGGCCCAGCAGAATTCGAATCTAGCGGTGCGGATCCGATCCACAAGCCCTTTGACACCATCCATGGTGTCTTGGCCCATGGTGTACCGGTCCAACTGGCAGGCTCAAGCAAGCCATCGTCGCCAGGCATGAACACCACCTCCCGCAAGGACGGACGCCAAGCATCCGCACTCAGGCCCTTCGCCGTTGAATGGGATCCCATGGGCTTCGCCCTCAGCTCCGTGATCGTGCGCACCGGCCGAACCGCTGTGCTCTGCAGCGTTTGCCATGAAGAAGGCGTGCCCCGTTGGCGCCGTGACCAGGGCCTCGGCTGGCTCAGCGCGGAATACCGGCTGCTTCCGGGGTCCACCCCCGAACGCCAGCGACGGGAATGGCTCAAGCTCTCCGGCCGCACCCAGGAGATTCAACGCCTGATCGGTCGCAGCTTGCGCGCAGCACTCTCCATGGAGGCACTTGGGGAGAACACCCTGCTGATCGACTGCGACGTGATTCAGGCTGATGCGGGCACACGCACGGCCTCGGTCACTGGAGCCTGGCTTGCCCTGCAGAACGCCTGTGAATCCCTCGTGAAGCAGGGAGTGCTGCAGAGCAATCCGGTCTGCTCGCAGGTGGCAGCCGTTTCGGTGGGACTGCTCGGAGGCGAGGCCCTGCTTGATCTGGATTACAGCGAGGATTCCCAGGCTGACGTGGACCTCAACGTGGTGATGAATGACAGTGGCGAGCTGCTGGAACTTCAGGGCACAGCGGAAGGCAAAGCCTTCAGCAGACAGCAACTGAACCTGCTCCTCGACCGCGCGGAGCCTGGACTGAAGCAACTGATGGACGCCCAGAAGGAAGCGCTACGACTGCGCTGAGCCCCTGGAACCGTGTGCGTTGCTACAGGGTGGGAATCGATCGCTCCTTAATTTCCTTGAAGCGAGGTGCTGGCCATGCCCGAAGTAATCCGCGGCTTCAGCCGCACAGTGCCCCAGCAGGGCCGCATAGGCAACGTGAGCCTCGCCAACGCACCCGCTCCCACCAGCAGAACCCTGTTGGAGGTGATCCGCGACCTCGACGGTGCCAACACGGAGCTGATCGAACGCAACAAGACCATTTTCTTCCCCGGCGATCCGGCGGAAAAGGTGTATCTGATCCGACGAGGTGCAGTGCGCCTCTCTCGCGTTTATGAGTCAGGGGAAGAGATCACCGTGGCGCTGCTTCGAGAGAACAGCCTGTTCGGTGTGCTCTCCCTGCTCACCGGCCATCGCTCTGATCGCTTCTACCACTCCGTGGCCTTCACGAGAGTGGAAATGGTCACGGCTCCCGCCACCTCGGTCCGCCAAGCCATCGAAGCCGATACCTCGGTTGGACTGCTCTTGCTGCAGGGACTCTCCAGCCGAATCCTCCAAACGGAGACCATGATCGAGACGCTCACCCACCGCGATATGTCGTCCCGCCTGGTGAGTTTTCTGCTGGTGCTTTGCCGCGACTTCGGCATTCCTGGAAGCCAGGGGATCACCATCGATCTGCGGCTGTCGCATCAAGCCATCGCCGAGGCCATCGGATCCACCCGAGTCACGATCACTCGTCTGCTTGGAGACCTTCGCAATTCAGGGCTCGTGGAGATTGACCGCAAAAAAATCACGGTTCTCGATCCAATTGCCCTGGCCAAACGCTTCAGTTGAACGTTGGACAGGTGAAGATAGCGGCGTTCAAGCTGCACGCCCTGCGATGAATTCTCTGTGACCGGCTGGTTACTGCTGCTGTCATTGCTGGTGCTTGGGGGTGTGCTCTCGACCTTGGGGGATCGCCTCGGCTCCAAGGTGGGCAAGGCACGCCTGAGCCTTTTCGGCCTGCGTCCCCGCCAGACCGCGGTGGTGATCACCGTGCTCACCGGCAGCTTGATCAGCGTCCTCTCCCTGGGGCTGATGCTGCTCGTCAGCAGGCAGTTGCGCGTCGGCCTGTTTGAGTTGAACGACCTTCAGGCGCGCCTGCGCAGCAGCCGTGCCGATCTCAAGTCCAGTCGGTCGGCACAGCGACAGTCCAGACGACAACTGGAGACAGCGCGCAAGGATGAGATTGAAGTGCGTCGTCGCCTTGAGGAAGCGCGCAAACAAGCCACGGAGCTGAGAGACACCCTCAAACCCCTGCAGGAGCAAACCCGCCGACTGGAAGCCGAACGACAACGCCTGAGCCAGGACGTTCGCCAACGCGATGACGAAATCCGCAGAACCGACCGCGAGCTCGCCGCGGTGCGGGATCGCATTCGCTCCGGCGAAGCCGAATTGAAACAGCTCGAAGACAATCTTCTGGCCCTGCGCCGCGGCAACGTGGCCATCAGCAGTGGTCAGCCCTTGGCAACAGTCACGCTCAGGCTTGAACGCCCTGACCAGGCGCGCCAGGTAATCGACCAGGTGTTGCGGGAAGCCAATCTTCAGGCCTATCAGCAGGTTTTGCCGGGGCAAACACCCGACAAGCAGATCCTCTTGGTGCCCCGTCAGGACATCAAACGCCTGGAAGACGCCATCCGCAAACCAGGCACCTGGGTTGTGCTGCTGCGCTCGGCCGCCAACGTGCTCCAGGGGGAAACGGTTGTGTATGCCTTTCCTGAGGTCAGGCCGAACCTCACCATCACCCGCGATGGCGAGGTGCTTGCCGCAACCGCACTGGCCAGCACAGAAACATCTGCCGAGGAGGTGCGCAACAGGTTGAACCTGCTTCTGGCCTCAACACTGGCGGAGATTCAACGGCGGGGATCGATCAGCAAGGGACTGCAATTCGACTCCCAGGCGCTGAATGCGCTTGGACAGACCTTGATCGAGCGCAGCACCGGGCGGGTTGAGCTGGAGGCGGTGGCCCTTGGCGACACTGAAACAGCCGATCCCGTGGCGATTGAGCTTCGGGTGCAACGCAGCTTCCAATCCGCCCCTGCGGGGGATTCACTGTGACCCGCATCGCCGCCCTGGATCCAGGCCGAAGCAAATGCGGGCTTGTGCTCGTTGACCTGGACTTGGGACGCGTTCTTGAAGGCCAGGTCGCACCGGCAGAGTCCGTCTTGGCAACCCTGGAGCAGTGGCGCGGTGTGGGTCCACTTGAGCGCATGGTGATCGGCAACGGCACTGCCAGTGCCCACTGGCGTGACCAACTGCCAGCGGACCTGCCACTCACCGTTGTCGACGAACGCGGCACCACCCTTGCGGCCAGACGTCGCTACTGGGAGCTCTGGCCTCCTCAAGGTTGGCGGCGACTGCTCCCTGAGGGTCTGCGCATCCCCCCCTGCGATCTCGATGCTGTCGCAGCTCTGGTGATTCTCGAGTCTGCGCTCAACCGCCGATTGCAATGGCCGGCACCGGCTCCCCTCAGAACTTGGCTCGAACCGTGAAGCTGTAATCCCCTCCGGCTTCGAGCCGGTAGTCGGATTTCACCAAAAATCGCTGCAGCGCATCCTGGATCAAGGCGCGTCCGAGCGACGGCTCAACGTTCAATTCACCGCGGTTGAAGAACCACTGAAACTGCCAGAGAAAACCACCAGCCTGAACTTCACCTTCCAGACACTGCTCGCTGAAACTCTGGCGGTGCACCCTCAGATGGGCTGTGGTGACTGGCAACGGTGCCATCACACCGACTCACTCTGAGCAGGGGCAAGATTCAGCGCATTGATGTGATTGCCCGCCCGCTCCAGTCCCTGACGCTGGATGCGTTCCAACCCGGCAAGAACCTCGTTTAAGACCTCCTTGAGCAAAGGCTCTTCTTCACGGCTGAATGCCCCCAGCACGTGGGACACCGTGCGCGCCCGGCGCTCCTCGGGAGAACGCCCTGGAGCGCCGATCCCAATGCGAAGACGGGCGAACTCCTGCGTACCGAGATGCTGAATGGTGCTTTTCAATCCGTTGTGGCCACCGGCACTGCCCCGGGCCCGCAAGCGCAGCCGCCCCAGGGGAAGGTCCATGTCATCGACGAGAACGATGACTTGCCCCAGATTCAAACCAAACCAGTCGAGGGTGGCGCGGATCGATCGGCCGCTCTCATTCATGTAGGTGTTCGGCATCAGCAGGCGCAGCCGATCCGAGCCGGCACCCACATCGGCCAAATCACCTTGAAGCTTGGCCATGGCGCGGAAGCGAGCATGATCCCGGGCAGCGAGCTGCTCGAGAGCCATGAACCCCACGTTGTGACGCGTGGAGGCGTAACGATCACCGGGGTTACCAAGCCCCACCACCAACCGGAGGTCGCCGGACTTGATCACGATCAGTCGGTGCTGACGTCTTTTGCTGCTGGCGTGCTGTCCTTCGAGGACTCAGACGCTTCAGGAAGCCTTTCGGGCTCGGCCATGGCTTTGTTGATTTCCCGTTCGAATTCCTTGGAAGCGGATTGAAATCCCTTCAAGGTTTTTCCCAGGGTGCGACCGAGCTCAGGCAGACGTTTCGGACCGAAGACAAGCAATGCCACGGCGCCGATAACGGCCATCTCAGGAAGGCCGATTCCAAACACATTCATGAGCCTGACCCGCGAAAGGGATGAGCCGGCAGCAATCAGCCAGCCCCGTTCCAGTTGACATTGATGCCCTCAAGGATCAACGACTGGTTGTACAGCTGCAGGATGACGAGCAGGAAGACCAGGAACAGCACCATGAAAATTCCCATCACGGGCGTGGTACCCCAGCCAGGCACGACCTTGCCGTACTCAGAGTTCAGGGGACGGAGCAGATCGCCCAGACGAGTGCGTTGAGCCATAACGGCGCTTGGGTCTCGGGTGAAGTTCAGTCCGGATACTCTAGGGGTCCCGGCCCGGATGAGGCCGATCCTGTCGAGAGATGTGATGGAAAGTTCTTCGCCGGCTCTGTCCGTCGCGATCGCTGTTTTGGCTGCTTTGCTTGGCCTCACCGGTTTCGGGGTGTACACAGCCTTCGGTCCGCCGTCGAAACGGCTTGACGATCCCTTTGACGATCACGAGGACTGACGGACCAAGCGAACCTCCCGGAGTTCACCGGGCCTGAGCTCGATCCGGTTGGTTCCATCAGGGACCGCCCAGTCCTCCGTTAACTGCCATTGCAAGCGCTGAGCTCCGGGATTCAGCAGCTGGATCACGAGTGCTGAAGCGTCTGTTGAGGGCTTGATGGCCAAGGGAATCAGCCCATCCGGAACTGCGGGAAGCCCCTGCCAGACGCGCTTCAGATCCACAGGACCATGCCACCCCGGTTCGCGGAAGCGAATGGCGGCTTGCGGCACACCATTGCGCATCCATCCCTCCGCCAATGGCATCAGAGCGATGCGCTGCCGATGCCAGCCCGCATCAGCCGAGGGGTCCGGCCAGGTGGGGCCTCTGAGCAGAGACACCCCGAGGTGATCAGGGCTTGCGTCAGCGCCCTGGGGTCCGTCGAGCAACACCGCCAGGCCACCTCCCGGAGCGGCAGGCACGCTGGCCAGCCAGGAAATCACGGGCACCTCCCAACGGGCTTTTTCCATAGGCGTGTGCAGCTTGGCGGGCCGCTCGATCACACCACCACTGGTGTCTGAGGCCCAGCGCACCGCAGGGGTCTGCAAGGGGCATTCAAGCCGCAACACCTCATGGGACTGGCGCCACTGAACGCTGAGGCGCAGCTCCACAAACGGAGCGTCAGCAGCGAGCAGCACATCAAGGCGAAGGCTGCTGTTGCCGAACTGACCGCGAAGGGTGACGCGGCCCACCAATGGGCCGCTGTCTTGCAGCTCCACCTGCCATCGCTCTGGCATGGGCAATGGATGCGTGCGGTAATCAGCGGCAAGATCCCAGGCATCCCAGAATTCACCGTGATCGCTGTAGCGGCTCAGGCGCAGTGGGGCCGCCAGATGGGAGCGTCCCTCCGCATCGCCCAAAGCGATCAAACCCTCAGGTCCAACCTCGATTGTGAGGCGAGCATTGCCCAGCCTCCAACCTCCGTCTTCGCGGGCTGTGACGCCAACGGGGTCGCGAATAGCCGTGGCGATCTGGCCAGGATCAGCCCCATGGTCGGTGCGCTCGAGCGGCACTGCACTCACGCCATCAACCACGGGCAGCTGCACCCACACGCCACCGGCTGCAGCAACCTGCACCGGCAGCTGCCGACCAGCACTGCACCAATGCCCTCGCGGCAGGCGCACAAGCGGCGACCAGAGCGGCAAGGGCTGCAGCGCACACCAGGCCCAACGCCTGGGACAGGAGCTGCCACCGCCGTGGCCTGCCGTTTCAGCACCGAGGAGATGCCTCAGGCCTGCATCACGGGCCGCAGCCGCTGCGCGACGGGCCGCGCGCCACTGCGGTTCGGCCTGATCGAACACCTCAGGGATGGCGGTGCCGGGAAGAATGTCGTGGAACTGATGAAAGAGCAGAACCGACCAGGCCCAGTCCTGCCCCTCCCGGCCCAGCAGTGCCGCCACCAGATCGGCTTCCCGCAGCAGACGCTCCAGGGTTCGGTTGTGGCGTTTCTGATCGGGGCGTGAGGTGGCACAACCGCGATGCAGCTCGAGATAAAGCTCATCACGCCAAACCGGCAATCCCTCGCGCAGAGGCTCAAGGTGCTGCAAAAAACCGCGCACGGTTCCACCGTCCCGAGCCGCCGCCTGGGGATGGCGCTGCCAGAGCTGGAGCTGCTCCAGCATCTCGGCCGTGGGGCCACCACCGTGGTCTCCCACACCGGGAAGCCACAACGCCCGGTCGATGCCCGTGCTCTGTTGAAATTCGAGCTGCTCAGAGTCCATGGCCACGGGATCGGCATCGGTGCCGATTCCAGGGAGCATCAGGGCCATCACCTCAGCGGAGCCACGGCCCCGCCAGCGAAACAACCTGTGGGGGAATGCATTCGTGGCGTTCCAGGCCAGTTTGTGGGTACAGAACCACTGCACGCCGGTGGCGTTGGCAACGGCAGGCAGCCCGGCAGCAAAGCCGAAGCTGTCGGGCAGCCAGGCAAGGTCATGCCTCCATTCAGGAAACTGCTGCCGACTGAAGTGCTGACCGCGGTCGAACTGTCTCCAGAGGGAGGCCGTGCTGATCAAAACGCAGTCAGTTTCAACCCAGGGGCCATTGATGGGCTCCCAACGCCCCTTGCGACTGGCGTCCTGGATCCGGGCAAACAGGGCAGGCCGATGCTGGGCCATCCAGGCGTAGAGAGCCGGTGTGGAGTGGGCGAAATGCAGATCCGGCCAACGCTCCATCAACGCCAGGGCCGATTGGAACGTCCGTTCGGCCGCCTGCCAGGTATCGGCCACGGGCCAGAGCCAGGCCAGATCCAGGTGGGCATGGCCAACCCAATGCACAACACCGCCGGCGGAGGCCTGCTCGGCGAGGTGAGCCTGCACCAACGCAGCAGCCCGGTCCGAGTCGGGCGCACAGTCGAGCCAGGGCTCGGGGATTGAAGACTGCCTGAGCTGCTGAAGATCCAGCGCTTCCGGCAGCAGGCAACCGTCTGGGTCCACCTGGGGATTGCGCGGCTCCCGCACCAGCCGGCTGCTGATCAGCGCACCATCGTCATGGCATGGGCTGCGCAGCTCAAGCCGAACCCGCAGTCCGGAACCGCTGCGCCAACGCTCCGGCAGAACCCAACGGCAACGGGTATCGAAGAGATCGCCGCTGTGCACGAGCACATCATCAACCCAGACCCGGACCTCATCCGCCCACCAACTGAGAACAAGACGCTCCTGCTGATGTGGACTCTGATTCCAGTGCGATGGCCAGCGGATCAGCTGCTCAATCGTCAGCCACACACCACCCCTGGGCCAGATCAGCAGCCCCCGCTCAGCCCAGTCAGGACGGTGGATGCCCCCCCAGGGGTCCGCCAGTGCAGACCGTTGCTGATGGTCACCGCGGCGGTGCCACCCAGGCAGGAGATCGAGGCTGCTGCGGCGCCGAAACGTTTCAATCCACGCCAATCGCCGGGGCTGTAGAGGGTCCTGCATCGTGAACTCCCATCCTTGACCCATAAGATGATGACGCTGTCCCAGACGCCGGTCGGTCTCCATGCTCGCCCTCAAGATCTCCGTTTACTCGGTCGTCTTCTTTTTCCTCGGGATCTTCGTGTTCGGCTTCCTCGCGAGCGACCCCAGCCGCACACCGAGCCGCAAGGATCTCGAAGATTGATGCCTTATCTCCTGCCCTGACATTCGTCGGGTCCACGCCGATCACTGGTCATCCAACGCGTCCTGACGCTCCTGCCCATGGGAGGATCGCCGGCCACTGCTGAGCGGGTTTGCCAGCCTTCCGGGCGCCAATCACCATCACGGGGCTGCTAGCCATCGCCTCTGCTCTTGTCGTTCCTGTCAGAGCGGCCGAGGGTGAAGACCTGGTTGAGTTCGGGATCGTTCCTGAAGTCAACGCAGAGGTGCGCGCACAGGAGCCGCCTGGAGATGATCCTGACCCGGGGCCCCAAAGCCCTGAAGTGCGGAATCGTCAGCCAGCCGAGGTTCGGCCTCCTGCCGAATTGCTGTTGCGTGCGAATCGCCAGTTTTATGACGCTCGCCGCAATCTGTTCATCGCCACAGGTGATGTGCAAGCCACCCTCAACGGTGGTGTGCTTCAGGCCGACCGAATCGAATTCGACGCTGGGTTCAACACGCTCCTGGCGCGCGGCAGTGTGCGCTTCCGCAGGGGGGCTCAGTACTTCCAGGCCAGCACCCTGCGCTTAAGCCTGATCCAGGGCAGTGGGGAGATGGAGGATGTTTACGGCGTGTTGGACCTCGACACAGCGGCCGTTGACTTCAACCCCTTCCCATCGGCAAGCGCTACCGACCCTGGGCGACCGCGTACGCCCGCGGGAGCTCCCCAACGCAGGCTCCCCGTGCTGGAAAGCAGTGGTCTGGGCTTTCCCACCGCCATCGACATCGACCTTGAGGCCAGCACCGCAGAGCGGCTGAGTCCGCAGGGGGACAACGGCACGTTCTGGGATTTAGAACGCCCCCCCTCTCCGGAATGGCTCGTTCCTGAAGCGTCAACCCCTGAGGATCCTGAAGATCAGGCCGCTGAGGACCAGGACGGCATGGCCTGTCCTCCGGAGCTACCTCCGATTCCCGACTGGCATCCCCATCCCTGGGCGATCACCGCCTGGGGCGGCCAGATGATCGATTCCAATTTCGGTGACACCTTTCTCTTCAATGGGCGCTTGCGTCCGGAATATCTGCTGGGCGTCAGCATGCAAAAGCGCATCTGGAGGGCAGGCCCGCTTGCGATCGAACTGGAAGCCGATCTGTTCGGCCACCAGGCTTACAAACAGCAAGGCGGCCCCTTCAACCAGAGCGTCCCCAATGCCGACACCCCGGATCAAACTTTCGCCGAGGGCATCATCGGCATCGGCGCTCGCCTCTGGGTGCAGCCATGGCTGAGCTTCGGGTTTGTGGAAGGCATCAGTTACAACACCTCCGTCAGCAACTACGAGCGCACCTACCGGGAGAACTTCGCCCAGCTCCTCAACTACCTCGCCTTTGAACTGGAGGCAGCTGTGTCTCCAGAACTCTCCCTGGTCGGCCGCATCCACCACCGATCCGGTGCATTCGGCACCTACAGCGGTGTGAAAGAAGGCAGCAACGCCTATCTGATCGGCATCCGTTACCGCTGGGGACAGGACAAGCCTGCAGCCTTGTCAGCGCAGGCACCGCCGCCCCTGGGTTGCCCTGACCCAGGACGCAGCGCCCGGGTTGCCCCCCAGACCCTGAATGAGCAACTCGAAGACATCACGCTCGGCAACCCCACGCGTCGCGACCAGCCGAGCGCAGCCGAGGCACCATCGTCGCCATCCTTCTCTCAAACACAACACTCCACCTTGTCGCTCAGGGAGCAGGAGCGGCTGCGAGCCGAAGCCATCGCCGCCATCGATCAGCGCATCAGCAGCATTCAGCTGCAGCAGCGCCTTGTGTTCGAACGCAGCCGTGGATCCGACAATCTCCGCAACAACGAGGTGCTGGCAGCCAATCGCTACGGCGGCGTGCGGCCATCCCAGCTCAATCAAAAAGGGCGCACGCAGTTCATCACCGGTGAAATCAGCCGCTGGCGCATTCAGGCCGCCAGGGTCCGGCTCACTCCAGATGGGTGGAGTGCCGATCGGATGGGGTTCACCAACGATCCGTTCACCCCGGCGCAGACCCGCATCGATGCTGAAAACGTTGTGGCAACGGAAGAAGACAATGGCGACATCTTGATCAAGAGTGAACGCAATCGCCTGATCGTTGAGGAGCGTCTGCCGATTCCTGTCTCGCGAACACAACGCATCCAGAAGCAGGAAGAGGTGGAGAACCGTTGGGTGTTGGGCATCGACAACGACGACCGCAGTGGCTTCTTCATCGGCCGCAACCTTCGCCCCATCGAGTTCTCAGAAGACCTCGTGCTCGAGCTTCAGCCCCAGTTCTTGTTGCAGCGTGCCATCAATGGTGACAACAACAGCTACGTGGCGCCCGGATCGTCCATCGACAGCAACAAGGTCACCCAGGACAACACCGTCGGTGACCTGTTCGGGTTGGAGGCGGAACTAAACAGCGAATTCCTCGGCTTATCAACCAAGATTGAAGCTGACATCAGCACCTTCAATCCCAGCAACTTCAGCGACGGCAGCCGCTTCTGGGGCACCACACGACGAACCGTCACCCTTCCGTGGATCGGAGATGTGAGCGCACGCGTGTTCGGCGCTTATCGCTACCGCACCTGGAACGGATCGTTGGGTGAAACCGATGTGTACAGCGCCTATGGCGGCTTTGCCGAACAGAAGGGCAACTGGAGCTGGGGACAACTGAAGAACGACTACATCTGGCGTTTCGGCGTAGGCAATTACCAGGCTGAAAGCTTCACCAGCACCAACCTGATCGACACCCTGCGCGCCAACTTCTATGGATCGCTCAACAGCCGCTACCAACTGTGGCGAGGTCAGCCAGCGGAGCTAACGCCTGAAGCGGCCTACCGCTACAGCCCCGTCGCCATTGTTCCTGGGCTGGAGCTGCGCACCAACGTGAACACCTCGCTGGCAGCGTTCGGTGATGGCAACCGCCAGAACACCATCAGCCTCACGGGGGGACCCACCCTCACCCTCGGCACCTTCAGCAAACCCTTCCTGGATTACACCCAACTCTCGATCGCAGGCGGAGGCACGTTGAAGCAGGGATCCAGTCCCTTCGAATTCGACCAAGCCATCGACCTGGGCACCCTGGGGATCGGCCTGACACAGCAGATTGCAGGCCCTCTGCTGCTCAATGCGGGCGTGGGCGTGAACATCGATCCAGCCTCTGAGTTCTACGGAAACGTGATCAATTCGAACATCGAACTGCGTTGGCAGCGACGCAGTTATGACCTCGGCTTCTACTACAACCCCTATGAAGGCATCGGTGGATTCCGCTTCCGCCTCAACGATTTCAACTTCACGGGAACCGGTCGACCGTTCATTCCCTATTCATCAGACCCTCTCCCCAACGCCCTCGATAGTCGCCCGTTCTAGAGCGCTTCCAATCAGTCGGGACCGCCGCCATAGATCAGATGACTGCCGGTGAGATCCGCTCCGGCAAAGCGCATGCCATCCGTTCGTACATTCGGTGCATAGGCATTGATCACCACCGCATCGCGCAGGTCTGCCCGTCGCAGGTCCGTGTCCGTGAGGTCGGCATTGCTGAGCCGTGCGCCGCGCAGATCCGCGCCATCGAGTCGAGCACCACTGAGGTCTGCCCCTTCGAGATTGGCCTCGCGCAGATCCACTCCGTGGAGGTCAGCGTCGCGCAGATCCACACCGATCAGATGCTCACCCTGAAGGTTGAGCCCACGCAGATCGCATCCAGCGCAGGCTCCAAGCTGAAGCAGTCGCTCCTGCGGCGTCCCGTAGGGAACAACCTCGACGGATTGTGGCGTTCCCGCCTGGAGAGCCGAGGGTGTCAGCAGTGCTGTCAGCAATGCCGCAACCCATGAAGCCGCCTTGGGATTCGCCATGACCTGAGCCCCTCTGTCTCATTCATAGACAATCCTGGATGCGGCTGCCGCGTCAGAACCCTCGAAGGTAAGGAAGGTTGTCCATGGTGCGTGTGAGTTCCGCATCGCGAGCCACCAACTGGCCTGTGGCATCCCACTGGCCACTACGCAGCATGTCGAGGGCACCCGAACCCACCTGAATCGGCTCGGAAACAGCACCGGCGGAAAACGTAAGACCGTTGAGATCGAGCTGCCAGTTCAGCGCAGGATCCGCGGCCACAGCATCCTGGAGAACGCTGATCTGCTGCGACGAAGCCGTGGCGCAGGGAATCCCAAGCGCAAGGCAGTTGCCGTAAAAGATCTCAGCAAAGCTCACACCCACCAGCGCCCTGATTCCCCAGCGCATCAGCGCCTGGGGAGCGTGCTCGCGGCTGGACCCGCAGCCGAAATTGTCGTTGACCACCAAGATCGAAGCCCCGGCGTGCACCGACTGATCAAAGGGATGGCGACCGGCCAGCTCCTGGCGATCATCCGCAAAGGCCTGTGCACCGAGGGCCTCGAAACTGACGCACTTCAGAAAGCGCGCGGGAATAATCCGATCGGTGTCGATGTCGTCACCGCGCAGCACCAGGGCGCGCCCCCTCACCATCGCGATCGAACCTTGCGGGAACGGAGTGGTCTCAGTCATCAGTCAGTCGTCATGCAGTTCAACTGCCGCACATCACGAACCTGCCCGGTGATCGCGGCGGCGGCAACCATCGCGGGACTCATCAGCAGGGTTCGGCCACTCGCCGAACCCTGCCGACCTTTGAAATTGCGATTGCTCGAGCTGGCGCTGATCTGACGCCCCTCCAGCCGATCAGGATTCATGGCCAGACACATGGAACAGCCCGGTTCCCGCCATTCAAAACCGGCTTCACGGAACACAGCATCAAGCCCTTCGGCTTCCGCAGCCCGGGCCACCTGTTCAGAACCAGGAACCACAAACGCACGGATGCCTGAGGCCACATGACGGCCCTTGGCCACTGCGGCCGCGGCCTGCAGGTCACTGAGTCGTCCATTGGTGCAGCTGCCGATGAAGCACACATCCACAGGCACCCCTGCGATGGCCTGACCGGGCGCCAGATCCATGTAGCGATAGGCCTCCTCGGCAATGGGGCGATCGGCTGGGTCCAGCTGCTCAGGCCTGGGCACGGTTTCATCCACACCGATTCCCTGACCGGGTGTGATGCCCCAGGTCACCGTGGGGGCAATGGTGGCAGCGTCAAAACGCACCTCATCGTCGAAGCAGGCATCAGCACCGGAAGCCAGGGAGCGCCACCAGCTCACCGCCCGGTCCCAGGCCTCTGCCGAAGGCGCCTGCGCACGCCCATGGAGATAGTCGAAGGTGGTTTGATCAGGGTTCACGTACCCGCAGCGCGCCCCCCCTTCAATCGCCATGTTGCAGAGGGTCATGCGCTCCTCCATCGACAGGGCCTCGATGGCTGGACCTGAGAACTCATAGGCGTATCCAACCCCTGCCTTCACGCCCAGGGAGCGAATCACGTGCAGGATCAAATCTTTGGCGAACACCCCTGGGCTGAGCTGGTTCTCCACCCAAATCCGACGCACCTTGAGTTTGTTCATCGCCAGGCTCTGGCTGGCGAGGACGTCGCGCACCTGACTGGTGCCGATCCCGAAGGCGATGGCTCCGAAGGCGCCGTGCGTGGAGGTGTGCGAGTCACCGCAGGCCACGGTCATTCCCGGCTGGGTCAGGCCAAGCTCCGGCGCGATCACATGCACGATGCCCTGGCGACCACTGCCAAGACCATGCAGGGTGATGCCGTGATGGGAACAGTTGCGTTCCAGGGTGCTCAGCATCTCCTCGGCGAGAGGATCCGCAAAGGGTCTGGCCTGACTGGTGGTGGGCACGATGTGGTCCACCGTGGCCACGGTGCGCTGCGGACAGCGCACCGTGAGTCCCTTGTCTTCGAGAGCCGCAAAAGCCTGGGGACTGGTTACCTCATGGATCAGGTGCAGGCCGATGAACAGCTGGGTGGATCCACCGGGAAGATCAGCGACGCGATGCAGATCCCAAACCTTGTCGTAAAGGGTCCCGCTGCTCATTTCCAGGTCAGCCGTAAAGAATCAACTTAACGGCTAATGGCCTTCAGCTTCAGTGTGGGTCTGCCCCGATTCGGCTGCCATCAACCGCAGCCTCAGGCGGTTGAGAGCCTCCCCGGCGCTCACCAGCCGGATCCAGTCCCGTCCTTGGGACGCGGCCAGCCGGATGGGATGACTCTCACAACCGTCCGGTCCCGCTACAGCGATATGCACGAGCCCGACCGGTTTTTCATCGCTCCCACCTCCCGGACCGGCGATTCCCGTGAGGGCGAGCGCCCAGTCGCTGCCTGTCAGCCGTCGCACCCCCTCCGCCATCGCCTGAGCGACCGGATCACTCACAGCGCCAACCTCCTCCAGCAGGGAGGAGGGCACACCCAGCAATTCACACTTCACCGCATTGGCGTAAGCGATCACACCACCGAGGAGCACCTGCGAGGAACCAGGCACTGCGGTGAGCTCGGCGCCAAGTCCTCCGCCCGTACAGGATTCCGCCACAGCCAGGGTCTCCCCTCGCGCGCGCAGATGCGCGAGCACCACGGACGCGAGTGAAGCCTCATCGGCCCCGAAACAGAGATCACCTGTACGGGAGCGGAGATCGCGTTCGGTCTCATCCACGAGCGCAAGGGCTTCAGGCTGATCCGAGGCGCAGGCGGTGATGCGCAGCTTCACTTCGCCGCGGCCGGCGTAGGGAGCCACAGTGGGATTGGTCTGATTGAGCAGATCCCTGACCTGCTCAGCGAGGGTGGATTCACCAATCCCCCAGAAGCGCAGCGTCCGACTGACAAACACGCCGCTGGAGAGTCCGGACTGGCGGAACCAGGGAGCCGCGGTGGCTTGCCACATGGCACGCATCTCACTGGGTACGCCAGGAAAAGTGAGCACCGTGAAGTGGTCGGTGGGGGACCAGACCATCCCCGGCGCCGTTCCAGTGGGATTGGGAAGCACCGTCGCGCCCACTGGCAGGAGGGCCTGACGCCTGGTTTCCGGGCCAGGCTCCCGGCCACGACTGCGCGACTTGGCTGTGATGTCAGCCCAGACGTCGGCACGTTCCTCGAGGGGCGTTTGAAAGGCCGCCGCGATCGCTTCAGTGGTGAGGTCATCGGGAGTCGGGCCCAACCCCCCCGTGGTGATCAACACCCGAGAGCGACTCGCAATCTCTCGCACCTCAGCGATCAATCGATCCCGATTGTCTCCAACCACGGTCTGCCGGAAATGGGGCAAGCCCAGAGCCGCCAGCTCCTCCGCCAGCCAGCGTGCATTGCCATTCACAATGTTTCCGAGCAAAAGCTCCGTGCCGATGCAGAGAACCTCCACACCGGAACGGCCAGCAGCGTCAGCCATGGTGTTCGCAGGAGCAGGATTGCGCCGTGTCGGAAAGGGACTCCGCCTCCGCCTTGCACCGAGCGAGCTCGGCCTGTTTCTGCCTCTGCATCACCACCACGGTGCCCACGAGGATGGCGGTCGCCAGACCCAACCAGAGAAAGCGCAGTTCCACGTTGGCCACCACCATGGCCATGGCAGCAAGCCACTGGGTGAACACGTAAATCAGCAGCACGGTGCGGCGGTGACTGAATCCGGCCCTGAGCAAACGGTGATGCAGATGGCGGCGATCTGGATAAAAGGGCGAATGCCCCGAACGCAAGCGCCCCATGATCACGGCTGACATGTCGGCCAGTGGCAGCGAAAGAATGAGCAAGGGCAGCAGCAAACTCACCGTGGTGAGGCCTTTGGCTGGGCCAACGATGCTGATCGCCGCAAGGCTGAAGCCGAGAAAATAAGACCCGCCATCACCCATGAAAATGCGAGCGGGATTGAAGTTGTGGCGAAGGAAACCAAGGCAACTTCCCGCCAGCGCAGCCGCCAGGAATGCAGCAGCGACCTGATGCAACGAGAAACTCACGGACACCAGTCCGATGGCTGCAATCCCTGCAACGCCCGCCGCCAGGCCATCGAGTCCGTCAAGCCAGTTGATCGCATTGGTGATGCCCACAAGCCAGATCACCGTGGCGATCAGGCTGAGCATGCCGGGAAGCACAACAGCGTCGGCGGTGCTGGACGCCCAGGGCAAATCGATAGCGCCAATTCTCACGCCCTGAGACCAAACCACCATGGCAACGGCAACCTGGCCCGCCAGGCGGGGCCAGGGTGACAGCGAAAAGAGGTCATCGGCTAAGCCGATGATGAAGAAACAGAGAGACCCCGCCAGCGTGGTCCAGATCAGCTGATCCCGCGCGGGGGTAAGCATGCCGAAGCCACCGGCTAGCCAGGTGAGGCCTAGCGCAACACTGAAACCAAGCACCATGGCCACACCACCGAGGCGGACCATCGGCACACTGTGCTGCTTGCGCGAATCAGGGGTATCGGTGAAACCATGGCGAAGGGCGAGCCTGCGCACGAGCGGCACGGTCACCGTGGTGACCAGAGCCGCCGCCAGGAAAATCACCACAGCGACAGCAAGAGGAGTGCTCGCGATGGTCACGCAAAACCCCGGTGAGGACGGCCCGAAACGGGCGGATGACTCCCAATGTAGGCAGACCTGGATTGGGAATCCAGGTCAGCTTGGTCCAGTCAGACAAGCGCCGGTTCCGTTGCCATCGCGTAGAGGGGAAAACGCCGACAGAGACTGGCCACCCGCTCCAGGCAACGGGCCTGAATGGCATCGTCTTCTGGATTGAGCAAACGATCAGCAATCACCTCGGCCACTTCAGCGAACGCGTCAGCATCGAAGCCACGGGTCGTGAGCGCAGCGGTTCCTAAGCGCAGACCGCTGGTGACGAAGGGTGATTCTGGATCAAACGGAACCGTGTTCTTGTTCGCGGTGATGTGCACATCGCTGACCAGCAGGTCGGCCACCTTCCCGGTCATGCCGATGCTGCGCAGATCAAGCAGCACCACATGGTTATCGGTCCCTCCGCTCACCACATCGATGCCACGGGCCATCAGGCGGTCGGCCAGGGCCTGGGCATTGGCCACCACCTGTTGGCTGTAAGCCTTGAACGCAGGACGGAGTGCCTCGCCAAAGGCCACGGCTTTGGCTGCGATCACATGCTCAAGGGGTCCACCTTGCGAACCGGGGAAAACGGCCTTGTCGAACTTTTTGGCGAACTCGGCATCCCGGCAAAGGATCAGACCACCGCGGGGACCGCGCAGGGTTTTGTGCGTGGTGGTGGTGACCACATCGCAATGGGGGACCGGGCTGGGATGGACGCCGGCTGCCACCAGGCCTGCGATATGGGCCATATCAGCCAGGAGGTAAGCCCCAACCTCATCAGCAATCGCACGGAACGCCGCAAAATCGATGGTGCGGGGGTAAGCCGAAAAACCGCAAACGATCAGCTTGGGCTTGTGCTCGAGGGCGAGCTGACGGATCGCCTCCATATCCAAGCGCTGGGTCTCTTTGTCGACCCCGTACTGGACAACGTTGAACCATTTGCCGCTCACATTCACCGGTGAGCCATGGGTCAGGTGGCCCCCATGGGACAGGTCCAGACCCATGATCGTGTCGCCGGGCTGCAGCAGGGCCAGGAAGACAGCGAAATTGGCCTGAGCACCACTGTGCGGCTGAACGTTGGCCCAGGCAGCACCGAAGAGTTCCTTGGCCCGCTCAATCGCCAGGTCTTCAATGGCATCCACGTGCTCACAACCGCCGTAGTAGCGCTTGTTCGGCAGGCCTTCCGCGTATTTATTGGTCAACACCGAGCCCTGAGCAGCCATCACGGCGCTCGATGCGAAGTTTTCCGAGGCAATCAGCTCGAGATGGGTTTCCTGGCGATCGCGCTCCTGATCGATCAAACGGGCAATCGCTGGATCAGACTCTGCCAGTGGTGCATTGATCGGAGCGGTTTCGAAATCCACCATGGGTTGCCTCGATGCGTTGATTGGATGGTAGGCAACGGTCAACAGCAGCAGTGCTGAACAAAAAAAAACTGCCCGAAGGCAGTTGAGTCACGCGCCTGGAGAGATTCGAACTCCCGACCCTCTGATCCGTAGTCAGATGCTCTAATCCGCTGAGCTACAAGCGCTGGCGTCCCCCTATCTGACCCCACGGAGGGGCCCTTCGTCAACTGGGGCACATCCCCACGCCAGAATCGTTGCGCTTCCCTCGGTCTCTCTCCATGCCAATCCGCTGGTACGGGCCTGCTGACCCCACTGATCCCACTTACCGGCACTTCAACCGGGTGGTGAATCTCACACTCCACGGCATGGCGTTTGCAGCCGTGAACAGCGGGCTCTGGTTTTTCCAGGAGATGCGCCATCCCTGGAGCCACCTCAACGTTGTGACAGGTCTGTGGCTGGTGGGACTGGTGATCCATCTCACGGTGGTGCTGAGACTGCGCCCCGAACCGGAACCAGACAACCCGGCGTCGTGAAGCCAACATGCGACTGACCGTTCGCCATGACCATCTCTTGCCATGACCATGGACGCTGCTGATCTGCAGGATCTGACCTCAGCCATCGGTGATCGCCTGTATCTGCAGATCTCCGGCTGGCACCTGTATCTGAAGGATGCAGGCCTGGCCGAGTCGCTGGCGATCGAATGCAGCGCACTCCTCGATCAGGGAGCAGCAATTGCCGCGCGACAGGCGCTCGAGCGTGTCCAGGTCCCGATCGGCGGCGGGAGCAGTCGGTTGCCCCTCGCCAGGCTGTTGCCGTCCTCGCAACTGTCCGACCTCGAACAGATCCTTGAGGACCACTGCCGATAAGGTTGCCCCGATTGGGGAACCTGCGTGCTGATTATTGAGGTCACCAACGCACGTGACGTGGTGCGGCAGCGCATCGGCCGACTGGGTGAGCGCCTGATCGGCAAGGTGGTGGATCCTGAAGCCCAGGTGGAAAAAGCCCTGATTCAGGAGCTTGATACAGCCTTCCGCGAGTTCGGCATTGAAGCCAGGATCGTGTCGGTGCAGGGGCCACAGCTCGTGGGGCGGCAGCAGCTCGAATTGCCCATTCAGGTGCGCGACGACCGAACGGTGACTCTCAGCGACGAGTAATCCTGCGTGCAACAACCTGGTTGATCTCAACAACTTCAGCGATCCCCAGCGCCTGCCCGCACAACGCAAACAGAACGCCGCCGACCCCAGCGGAAAGGGCCACCTGCAGCCCACGGCCGATCAAGCTGGAGGGCCAGTGAACCGTTGCGCTGAGCCCCCAGGCGACCACACCGGCCAGGGCTGCCGCTGCTGTGAGGCGTAGGGCGTCGTACCCCCAGCTGCGCAGTGGCAGACCACCCAAGCGTTGCTGCAGAAGCAGCAGCAGCGCAAGGCAGGTGAGGGCATTGATCAGCACCGTGGCCAGCACCAACCCGGGCGCCCCGAAATTGAAGGGCAGCTGAGGCCCCCAGGGGGAAGGCCCCCCAACCAAAGCCCAGTCGAACAGCACATTCAGGCCAATACCGGCCATCGACAATCGGAAGGGCGTCGTGCCGTCCCCGAGGGCGTAGAACACACGCACGAGCACATCGCGGCCGAGATAAGCCGGCATGCCGATTCCGTAAGCCATCAACAGCCCGGTGACCAACTGCGCCGCTTGCGCATCGAAGGCACCGCGCTCGTACACAAGAGCGACAATTGGAGCAGCCAAGGCCAGAAACAAGGCGCCCAACGGCAGCATCGAGGCAGTGGAGAGCATCAGGCCCTGGCGGATCCTGGCGATGAGCTGAGGCCGATCCTCCGGAGCCGTGAGCCTGGAGAACGTGGGGAGCAGCGGCACCAAGAGGGCATTGGAAATCAACCCGAGCGGTGTCTGCACCAGAAGATTCGCGTAGCCAAGCCCTGCCGCTGCACCGAGGATCCCCGAGGCGAAGAACAGATCGGTGAAGACATTGATCTGCAGCATTCCGGACGACAAGGTGGCGGGGCCCATCACCTGCCAGACCTCTTGCACACCGGGGTGACGCCAATCCCAGGACAACTTGAATCGGGCGAGACGCTGCCGAATCAACGCCGGCAACTGCAACAACCACTGCAAGCCGGCACCAACGAGCGTGGCCAGGGCCAGCACAACCCCTCCCCAGAGGGCATGCTCCGGCAAAGCGATGGCCGACCCGAGCTGCCACCAGAGCAAACCGACACCAACGATGAGCGCCAGGCTCGACATCAGGGGCGAAATCGCTGGAATCCAGAACTCATCGGCGGCATTGAGGGATCCAAATCCCAGACCGATCAAACCAGCCAGCAAGGCCATGGGAGCCATGACCTGCAGCTGGACGACAGCGATGCGGTGCAGCTCTGGCGGCAGGCCTGGCCCAACCAGGGTGATCAACGGACCAGCAGCCAGGACCAGCACCACGGTGACCGCCAGCAGCAGGGCACTCACCGTGGTGTTCAGAGTGGCCAGGATGTGAGCGCCCTCGTTTCTGGGCCTGCGACTGAGCACACTCACCATGGCGCTGTGGAAGGGTCCATTGATGCCCCCCAGAAGGATGAGGAGAAAACCAGGCAGCACGTAGGCGTAGTTGTAAGCGTCGTAGGCAGCACCAACGCCGAACGCCGCTGCGATCACCAATTGGCGAACAAGGCCTCCGAATTTGCTGAAGAGGGTCCCCACGGTGACCACCAGGGCAATGCGCTTGAGAGAACCCGCCATCAGCGCAGCCAAACCACCTTTACGCGCCCAATTCTCGGTTGATTCCCAGGCACCATGGCGTTCGACCTGCCCGCCCCCATGACCGGCACCCCTCTCCTCTCCTTTGAACCGCTCACAGAGGGGATTTTGCTCAAGCGCTACAAGCGTTTTCTGGCAGACATCGAACTGGAGGACGGATCGTGCGTGACCGCCCACTGCGCGAACACAGGACCGATGACGGGCGTTTTGATTCCAGGCCAACGGGTGCGCCTGCGCCATGCCCCCTCTCCAACCCGCAAGCTGGCCTGGACCTGGGAACAGGCCGAAGTACCCGGTGCTGATGGACAACTCTGTTGGGTGGGGATCAACACCGCATTACCCAACCGTCTGATCCGGGCAACGATCGAAGCAGGCTGCCTGCGTGAGCAGCTGGGAGAGATCGAAAGCATCCGCGCCGAAGTCGTTTACGGCAAAAACCGCAAAAGCCGCATTGATCTCCTGCTTCAACCGTCACGCGAAGCGATCGATCAGCGCCCGATCTATGTGGAAGTTAAAAACACCACCTGGAGCACCGGCAGCACTGCACTGTTTCCAGACACTGTGACCACCCGTGGCCAGAAACACCTGCAGGAACTTATGGATGTGCTTCCGGAAGCCAGGGCCGTTTTGATTCCCTGCCTGAGCCGCCCCGATGTCACGGCCTTTGCACCCGGAGACAGCGCCGATCCCCGCTACGGGGAGCTGTTCCGCAACGCCCTGGATGCAGGAGTGGAGGTGCTGCCCTGTTGCTTCCGCTTTGATCGTGATGGCGTGACCTGGCAAGGGACGCGTCCGGCACAAGGCCAGCAACCCTCTGCAGCTCTCTAATGGCATCAACGGCTACCAACCGCCAAGCCGAACGCACCTTTCTGGGGTGTTTGGTATCAACAACTACTTGAGGGGTCCGCTTGGGCAGCCACCTTTGCTCTTAGCAGTAGGAATCCCTACTGGCCTTGCAGCCCTGCTTCTCGTTTATGACAACTGCTCTGCATTCGCCTTCCAGGCGGAGCAAGTCGCGGCTTCAGGAGGTCAGCCTTCTGAATGGACCCATGCTTCTCCTGAAAAGCATCCGCGGCCTCCGCAGCCACCGCGCCCTTGCGTGGCTTGCCTGTGCGCCGATCGCTCTTCTCGGTCTCGGCGTTTTCAATCTCTCCGCACGAGCCGGTGTAGGTCTCGGGAATCTTGACGGCGCCCAAGCCGCAAAGTTCCTTGCAGACAACCTTTGGCTTCTGGTCGCCGCTGCATTGGTGATCTTTATGAATGCCGGCTTCGCCATGGTCGAAGCTGGCATGTGTCGGCAGAAAAATGCCGTCAACATCCTCGCCAAGAACCTGTTCGTGTTCGGCCTGGCCGTCACCGCTTATTGGGTTGTCGGTTATTCCTTGATGTACGGCAGTTCCGTCGTCGACGGATGGCTGTCTTTCCAAGGATTCTTCTTTGATTGGAACGCTGCTGACGCGCTCACCTGTGCCGCAGGTCAAGGTGAAGAGGGCTGCTCCCAGCTTGTGCCTTCGGTTGATTTCCTCTTCCAAGCAGCTTTCGCAGGCACTGCCGCAACAATCGTTTCCGGTCTTGTCGCCGAGCGCGTCAAGTTTGGTGAGTTTGTGATCTTCTCACTTGTGCTGACTGCGGTGATCTATCCGATCGCAGGTTCTTGGGAGTGGAACGGTGGCTGGCTGAACAACGTTGGCAATAAGGAGTTCATCGACTTTGCTGGCTCCTCCATCGTTCACTCCGTCGGTGCATGGGCCGGCCTGATCGGGGCCGTGCTGCTCGGACCCCGCATTGGCAAGTACGTGAATGGCCGCACGCAAGCCATTCCAGGTCACAACATGGCCATCGCCACATTGGGTGCCTTGATTCTTTGGATCGGCTGGTACGGCTTCAACCCCGGTTCTCAGCTCGGCATGGATGAGTGGGTTCCCTACATCGCAGTGACCACGACTCTTGCCGCTGCAGGCGGTGCCATTGGCGCCACCATCATCTCCACGCTGACCTCGGGCAAGCCCGATCTCACCATGATCATCAACGGCATCCTTGCCGGCTTGGTGAGCATCACCGCTGGCTGCGCAAACCTCACCTGGGTAGGCGCATGGGTGGCTGGTCTGATCGGTGGAATCATCGTTGTCTTTGCTGTTTCCGCTCTCGATAAAGCTGGAATTGACGATCCCGTTGGCGCTTTCTCCGTGCACGGCGTCTGCGGCATCTGGGGCACCTTGGTGATCGGCCTCTGGGGCTTCGATATCCAGGGTGAAGGCACTGCCCTTGGCTTGTTCAATGGTGGTGGCATCGAGCAACTTGGTATCCAAGCTCTTGGCACCGCTGCCTATGCCATCTGGACTGTGGTGACCTGCCTGATCACCTGGAGCATCATCGGTACTGTCTTCGGTGGCATCCGCGTCAGCGAAGAGGAAGAGACCATGGGTCTTGACATCGGTGAGCACGGCATGGAGGCCTATCCCGATTTCGCATCGTCCGGAAATTGAGATCCGGATTGTGATGTTTGACACCCCGGCCCCAGGGCCGGGGCTTTTTTTTGCAGGATTGCTCCATCGCATGCCGATGGGTCAAGCCTGACCCGCAGCCCATAGAGTCATCGCATCGTCGTCGCGACCATGGATACCCACGCCTTCAAGCGCTCCCTGCACCACTCCGACCGTTACAACCGCCGAGGGTTCGGACGTGCCGAAGAGGTGGCCGGAAGTCTCGAGCAGGCCTACCAGAGCAGCCTGATTGGATCGATCCGCGACAACGGGTATCGCTTGAACCATGGTCGGCTTCAAGTGCGCCTCGCCAAGGATTTCGGCTTCTGCTGGGGTGTGGAGCGCGCTGTTGCCATGGCCTATGAAACCCGAAAGCACTACCCCAGTGAGCGCTTGTGGATCACCAACGAGATCATTCACAACCCTTCCGTGAATGACCACCTCCGCGAGATGAACGTTCAATTCATCCCCGTCGAGCAAGGGGTGAAGGACTTCTCTGGTGTCACCTCGGGTGATGTGGTGATTCTTCCCGCCTTTGGCGCAACAGTTCAAGAGATGCAGCTTCTCAACGAACGGGGATGCCACATCGTTGACACCACCTGCCCCTGGGTCTCCAAGGTTTGGAACACCGTGGAGAAGCACAAGAAGCAGACATTCACCTCAATCATTCACGGCAAGGTAAAGCACGAGGAGACCTTGGCCACCAGCTCATTCGCTGGAACTTATCTCGTGGTGCTTGACCTCGAAGAAGCCCAGATCGTTGCCGATTACATCCTCGGGAACGGAGACCGCGACAGCTTCATGGCTCGCTTTTCCAAAGCCTGCTCCCCAGGATTCGATCCTGATCAGGATCTCGAAAAACTCGGCGTTGCCAACCAAACCACCATGCTCAAACGGGAAACCGAAGAAATCGGTCGTTTGTTTGAACGCACCATGCTCAGCAAATTCGGCCCAACGCAACTCAATGAGCATTTCCTGGCGTTCAACACCATCTGCGATGCCACCCAGGAACGCCAAGACGCGATGTTTTCCCTTGTGGATGAACCGCTCGACTTGATGGTGGTCATCGGCGGCTACAACTCCTCCAACACCACCCATCTGCAGGAAATCGCCATCAACCGCGGCATCCGCTCCTTCCACATCGACACCCCGGAGCGCATCAGTGCCGACAACAGCATCGAACACAAGCCTCTCGGCCAGGAGCTGATCCGCGAACTGGAGTTCCTGCCTAGCGGAACAGTCACCGTGGGCATCACATCCGGAGCCTCCACCCCGGATCGCGTCGTGGAGCACGTGATCCAGCGCTTGATCAGTCTCAGCGAAGAAAACTGAAGACCTGCTCGCTTTACATTGGTTGACCTTGGGGTCAACCCCTGCCAGGGACTCTCATCCGTGCTGCTCTTGTCGAGACCATCAGCCGATTCCCTCCGTTCGTGCCATGGCCAGGACCCACAGGTGCGCTGTTACCGCAGTCACTTCAGTGACTGCATGGAGATGCGCGCCAGCCATGCGGTGGTGGCTCGCCATCTCGATCGACACGACGATTGGTTCCGCCGCTGCGCCGCACCGATGCAGGTGGAGGCCCTCGATGCCCAGACCTATGCGCTGACCCTGGGTCGGTTCGGGAATTTTGGCTTCGAAGTGGAACCGACCATCGCCTTGCGCCTTCTCCCAGGCCATGAAGGCACGTATGCCATCGAAACGGTGACGCAGCCAGACAGGGATCCAGCGTTGGCCGCGCTCTACGACGTTGATTTCCAGGCAGGTCTCACACTGAATGACGACACGCACCAGGGCTTGCCGACGACCTGTGTGCGTTGGGAGCTGGATCTCAGCATCTGGATCTCCCTTCCCAAGGTGATCACCATGCTTCCCGAGGGCCTGGTGCAATCCAGCGGCGATCGACTGCTGCGTCAGATCGTGAGGCAAATCTCAAGACGACTCACCTGGAAGGTGCAGGAAGATTTCCATGGAAGCCATGGACTTGTTTGCCCGCCAAGGCGCCGGGCGACCTTCTGACCGCCCGGTGCGGCTTCAGCGGCTCGACCAGATCTTGTTGACGATTTCCATGCCGCTGACCGCCTGCCACAGGAAGAGGGTCATCATCCCCATGTTGAGGCCGACATGGGCTTTGCGGGCGATCACATTGCCTTGCTGCATGAAAGGTGACAGGGATGCGGCGACCGCGATCATGGCCGTCATGGCGAGTCCGGCCAGCAGGTGAGGACCAACGAACAACTTGCCGTTGTTCAGATAGGTCACGGCCATACCACCGATGCTGCCCAGAACGATCAGACCAAGCAGCAGTCCGCCCCAACGGAAATGACGCTGAGCGAACTTCCCAGGGATCAGGGTCTTGCGCTCCTCGGGCGTTCCAGTGCGCGTTTTCTTGGCCTTGATCCCCAGATACATCGCATAGGCAGACGCCAGAAGCAACACCCACATCATCAGTGGGTGAACGAAACTCAGGGCAAAGGGCAGCGCGGCAAGCGTCATCAGAAGTGATCGCATTGAAGTTGGCGCGAGGCTAGGACTCCGTGGTCTTCAGCAGCGATACAGACGCACTTCCTTAGTGCAGGAAATGACGCTGCCCTGTGAGCAGCATGGCGAGCCCCAGTTCATTGCAGGCCTTGATGGAGTCCTGATCGCGCTTGCTACCGCCTGGATGAATCACAGCCGTGATGCCGTGCTGCGCCGCCAAACGCACCGTGTCATCAAAGGGGAAGAAGCCATCACTGGCGAGGACGGCTCCACGGGCGCCATCCCCTGACGCCTCAAGAGCGATCCTGGCCGAACCAACCCGGTTCATCTGCCCCGCACCAATGCCGAGGCTCTGACCGTTTCTGGCCACGACAATGGCATTGGAACGGACATGACGGACCAACTGCCAGGCAAAGCACAGGTCATCACGCTCTGCCTGACTGGGGGCCCGCTCGCTGGCCACGGTCCATCCGTCCGCCGCGACCGGTTGGTCATCAAGGTCCTGCACCAGCAGGCCACCCAGGATGCTGCGCACGTGGTCATGGCCGGCAGCATCGATGGCCGTGGGTGGGAGTTCCAAAAGCCTGAGATTGCCTTTGGACGCCAGAATCTCCCTGGCTTCGGGGGCATACTCTGGCGCCACCACGCACTCCAGGAACAAACTGGTGAGTTCACGGGCTGCGGGCGCATCCACACGGCCATTCACCGCCACGATCCCCCCGAACGCACTGACCCGATCACCATCCAGCGCCCGGGTGAGAGCGGCCGCGTGGCCATCGGCGACCGCCACACCGCAGGGATTGGTGTGCTTCACCACAACAGCTGCCGGCCGCTGAGCGGGATGGCTCCCACCCTCGCCATAGCCGAACTCCCGCACGGTGGCCAGGGCTGCTTCGAGATCGAGGAGATTGTTGGTGCTCAGTTCCTTCCCCTGCAACTGAATGGCGCCTCCCCAGCCAGCCTTGGGTGCGCTGTACCAAGCCGCCCCTTGATGGGGGTTCTCGCCGTAGCGCAGTCGCTGACGCAAAGGCAAGGCTTCCAGCCAGGGCAGTGAGGATGCCGATCCGTCATCCGCTGGCTGCAACTCAGGCCGGTTCTGCATCCAGCGCGTGATCGCGGCGTCGTACGCCGCTGTGTGCGCGAAGGCGTCCAAGGCAAGCCGCCGCCGAACCGCAGCACTCACGGCCCCCCCCGATGCAGCCAGGTCCTGGAGAAAGCGGTCGTACTGATCCGGATCGGTCAGCACAGCCACGTGGTCATGGTTTTTGGCAGCGGAGCGCACCATGGTGGGACCTCCGATATCGATGTTCTCAATCGCCCGCTCCCAGCTCACAGCGGGATCGGAGACGGTCTCGCGAAAGGGATAGAGATTGACCACCACCACATCAATGGGCGTGATCTGCTGGGCCTGCAGATCCGCTTCATGCGCAGGATCTCCGCGACGGGCCAGGATTCCGCCATGGATCCGGGGATGGAGCGTCTTCACACGACCACCCAAAATCTCCGGGGCACCGGTGTGATCAGCCACAGGGGTGACCGGCAGACCGGCCTCTTGCAGCACCTTGGCTGTGCCGCCGCTGGAAAGAAGTTGATACCCGTAACGCTCGTGCAGGGTCTTGGCTAAGGGCAACAGACCACTCTTGTCAGACACACTCAGCAGCGCTGTGGGGGCCATGGCAACAGGACGCAGGGGATACCATCCGCCAACCTACGCAGCAGTCGGTCTCGATCCCCATGGACGACCTCCTGATCCAGCGCGGCCAGGAACCAGCTCGGACGCGCCTGGTGCTTCTGCATGGCTGGGGGGCCGATGCCCGTGATCTGATGCCGTTAGGCGAGTGTCTGAGCCAAGCATCGGGGTTGGCCATCGAGTGCATGGCCTTGAACGCGCCGGAGCTTCACCCCGCAGGCTCTGGGCGCCAGTGGTACGGATTGTTCCCAGAGCAGTGGGCCGATGCTGCCCAAGCAGTCCATGAACTCAAACAGCGCATCGAAGCGCTTGATCAACGTCAGATTCCGCTTTCAAAAACAGTCCTTCTGGGGTTTTCCCAGGGTGGCGCCATGGCCTTGAACGTGGGATGTCAGCTGCCGTTGGCGGGAATCATCGCCTGCAGTGCCTATCCCCATCCCCATTGGCAACCACAAAAATCACGGCCGCCAGTCATGCTCCTGCACGGCCGTGATGATGACGTTGTCCCCGTCGAAGCGCAGCGAAGACTCGCTGAACAGCTGGGTGGAGACAGTGAATCCTGTCGCCTGCACACGTTCGATGGCGGGCACACCATTCCCAACGACACTGTTCCGCTGATGCTTGAGGCCTTGCGGTCCTGGCTGAACCCAGTCAGCCAAGACTTCTAGACAGGAGACTCAAACGAAGGCGTATTCGTATTCCTCCATTTCCTCCCAGTCGTCGGAGGCAAGCTCGAGACCCTCGAAGATCACCTCTTCGCCGATCTTGTCGACAATCAGACGCAGGGATGGGAACAGGAAGTGGTTTTCTTCGGCGTACTGAGCGCTGAACAGACCCTTTTCTCCCCAGAAGAAGCGATCCGTGGTGTGCTCGTTGCGCCGCACATTCAGGAGGGCAGGAGGCACCAGACCACCCTCGGCAATGAAGCGCCGGGCAGCGGTGACGGGCTTGTGCTCGCCGGTTTCCAGATGAAACGTGGGCACATGGGCAAGAACCCGTTGGCCGGCGAGACGGCGGCGGCTGATCCGCTTGCGCTTCTTGGACATGATGTTGAATTCCCCGAAGAGGGATAGAAGAGAGAACAGTGGACAGGCGGGAAGAGCCGTAATTCAGCGCGTACCGCAGGACGCTTATCGCAAGCATCCAGAAATCAGCGCCCCGAACCACGCAGTAACCGGCAAAACCGCCTTCGTGATTGGACACGCACCGTTGAATTCGCCAACAGGGCTGCTGACGACAACAGGAGATTCATCAACCTCTGCTGTAACCTTGGTAGCGCGCAAAGCGCAACCTTGATCCAGCAATCGACAATTCCAGACCTCCACGAGGTCGGGCTTTGGTCGTTCATCTGATCTTAAGACTTTTTGCTGAATTGGCAAGCCTCGGGCGTCTGTCGCCTCTTTGACAGTTTTCGAAGACCGCCCAGCTGATGCATCTCTCTGATCAGTTTCTGGCGCTGGCACAGCAACATCTCAACGCCCTCAGCGCCGACGGAGCCGCCGATCGTCTTGCTCTGTACCTCACGGAGCGCCAGGAAGGGAGCACACCCAGCCTCACCCTCGTCGCCCAGTCGCCCGAGGGAGTGGCCCTTCCCGATTCAATCGCCCAGGACCCAAGCCTGCGCAGTTCAGCGCCGGAACGACGTTGGTACCCCCTGCGCTATCGCTCCTTGCTCCTTGGGGTGCTGCGAGCTGAACAGAGTGAGGACGGAGGGCAAGCCGCTGCCCACAACCGCCGCCTGCAAACCTGCGCCGAAACCCTCGCCTGCATTCGCGGACTGGAACTTGAGCAAAACCGCCTGAACGGTCAACTGGATGCCCAGCGTCAGCAGTTGTCGGTGATGGTGCACCAACTCCGTAATCCGCTGACAGCCCTGAGAACCTACGCCCAGCTGCTGCTCCGGCGCCTCGGTCCCGATGACCAGCAGCGGCCACTGGTGGAGAACCTGATCCGGGAACAGGTTGAGCTCGATCGTTATGTGACCTCTCTCGACAGGATCGGCAGGGAGGAGCTGCGGCTTGAGCCGGAGAACGCCACCCCACTGCTTCTGCCACCGGTGCCTGCCGATGCCCCCGATCTCACGATCGCCGATCTGTTGCGCCCTCTGATTGATCGCGCCGCTGCGACGGCCGCCCTGCAGGGACGGCTGTGGCGAGCACCGCAGCAATGGCCGCGCTGGACACAGACACCGCGTCCTGCCGCCGACGCAGTGACGGCGGAGATCGTGGCCAACCTGCTGGAGAATGCCTTCCGCTATAGCCCCAATGGCTGTGACCTGGGCCTGTACCTGCACGATCACGGAGTGTGCGTGTGGGATGCAGGGCCTCCCATTCCCGACAGCGAACGAGAACAGATTTTTTTGAAAGGGGTTCGCGGCAGCAGCAGCAGCGAGCGCGCAGGTTCAGGCCTCGGTCTCGCCCTGGCTCAAACGTTGGCCCGGCAACGGGGAGGGCAGCTCGAACTCTTGCGTACACCTGCAGACCTTGATCACAGCCTGCCGAATCAGGGCAATGCCTTTCTGCTCAGCCTGCCCCCAACACCGCAGGAAACACCAGCGCTGAACCCACCAGCGTGACGGTTTCCCCCCACACCAAACAGGCCCCGTAGGTGTCGCCGGTATGACCACCGAGGCGCCTCCCCAGACACCCCACGATCAACCAAGCCGCTCCCAGGCCCACCACCAGCACAAGGGACACGGATGGAGCCAAACCGCCCCCCATCAAGGCCGCGCCGATCAGGAGCAGTAGGAGCAGAGCAACAGATGGAACCCACTCCTGCGCGCCATGCCAATGCCGGCGATGAAACCCCGCCGTCCCCCCTTGGCGGAGATAAGGAAACCGTGCCATCGCGCTCAGAGGAGCAACCCTGCCGATCACCGCAGCCATCACCAGCGCCAGCGGCGCCCATGGGCCAAGCCTGATCAACGCCCCTGCCTGCAGCAGCAGCACCAGCAGCAAAGCCTGCACTCCACTGGCTCCAACCCGACTGTCGTCCATGGCTTCAAGACATCGCTCTTGCCCAGCAGCCAGACCATCAGCCGTGTCCATCAAGCCGTCGAGATGCAATCCACCTGTGAGCCAGGCCCCCAGAGCCATCGCCAAGAGAGCACAACTCTCAACCGACCAGTTCATGGCACTGAGCAGAAGCCAGAGCAACGCCTGAAGGCCACCGATCACCAGACCGATCCAAGGAGCAAAGCGGGCAATGCGCTCGAACCGTGGTGAAGGCCAGGGCCAGGCAGGCAGGACGGAGTAGAAAATCCAGGCACCGGCAAGATCCCGAAGCCAGGGCAGAGCAGCGATCCTCAGAGGGCAGCATCGGCGAACTCACCTCACCGTAGGGTCAAGACCTGGGCGGAGATGCGGGTGTTCGACTTCCAGATCAACGCAACATGCCGGCACACCGCTGCCCGCTGCGGTTGTTTTCAGACTCCCCATGGGCCGGTGACCACACCGCGCTTCATGCCCGTGGGAACGCTGGCCACCGTGAAGGGGGTCACGGCCGATCAACTCGCGACCACCGGAGCACAGATGGTGCTCTCGAACACTTATCACCTGCACCTCCAACCCGGTGAAGCCGTCGTGGAGGCCGCAGGTGGGCTCCATCGGTTCATGGGCTGGCAGGGCCCGATGCTCACCGATTCAGGGGGATTTCAGGTGTTCAGCCTGGGGGACCTCAATCGCATCGATGACCACGGCGTTGATTTCCGCAATCCGAGGGACGGCAGCCGCATCCTGCTGACGCCGGAACGGTCGATGGAGATTCAGATGGCGCTGGGTGCGGATGTGGCCATGGCCTTTGACCAATGCCCCCCTTACCCCGCCACTGAGAATGATGTGGAGGAAGCCAGTCGGCGCACCCATGCCTGGCTCGAGCGCTGCGTCACCGCCCACACCCGCACCGACCAGGCCCTGTTCGGGATCGTGCAAGGGGGGTGCTTCCCTCACCTACGCGAAGCCAGCGCGAAAGCCGTCGCCGGCTTCAACCTCCCGGGCATCGCCATTGGCGGCGTCAGCGTGGGAGAGCCGGTGGAGGAGATGCACCGCATCGTTCGGCAGGTCACGCCTCTCCTGCCGGAGGATCGTCCCCGCTACCTCATGGGCATCGGCACACTCCGGGAAATGGCTGTTGCTGTCGCCAACGGAATCGATCTGTTCGACTGCGTGCTCCCCACCCGTCTGGGGCGGCACGGCACGGCGATGGTGGCCGGGGAGCGCTGGAACCTGCGCAACGCCCGCTTCCGGCATGACCACACACCGCTTGACCCCACATGCCCGTGCATCGCCTGCAAGCAGCACACCCGGTCCTATCTGCACCATCTGATCCGCAGTGAAGAGTTGCTCGGATTAACTCTGCTGAGCCTGCACAACCTCACCCATCTGATCCGCTTCACCAGTGCGATGGAACGCGCCATTCGCGAAGGCTGTTTTGCAGAGGATTTCCGTCCCTGGGACGACGACTCACCCGCCCATCACACGTGGTAGCGTCCGCTCACTGACCGAACTGTTCGCCGGGATGGCTGCCTTCTCCCTTGACCTGCTGGCCCAACTTCCCGAGGCCTATCAGGCATTCGGCCCACTGATCGACATCCTGCCGATCATCCCAGTGTTTTTCCTGCTTCTGGCCTTCGTCTGGCAAGCCTCCGTCGGCTTCCGCTGAACGCCTTAACGCCGCCTTGCGCCCGCTCGGAGCACCGCCCAAGCGAATTGAGGCAGCACCAGATAACGCCGCCAGCGTGACGGGTCCTGGAGCAGCCTGAAAAGCCACTCCAGTTGCAGTCGGCTGGTCCATTCCGGTGCTCGCTGCTTGACACCGGACCAGACATCGAAACTGCCGCCGACGCCCATCCACACGCCGGGGAGGGAGTGGCGCATGCTCTGCGCCCAGAGTTCTTGACGGGGCACACCCAGAGCGACCAGCACAAGATCAGCCCGAAGACTGCGTAATCGGGCCTCCAAAGCCGGCCATGCCTCCGGCGCTTGAAATCCGTGCTCTGCCATCTGCAACCGCAGCTTGGGATGGCTGTGGGCCAGTTTGGTTTTCAGGCGCGCCATCACCTCGGGTGAACCACCCACCAGGGCGACAGACCAGTTGTGGGCCTCGGCGTAACGCAGCAGAGACCAGGCCAGCTCGATACCAGGACTGCGCCTCACCCTGACCCCCTGGCGACCGAGAGCCCACACCACACCTGCTCCATCCGGAACCACGAGGTCTGCGTGGGCAATCACGGCACCAAGATCCGCGTCCTGACGCGCTCGCATCGTCATTTCGGCATTGAGCGTCACGATCTGACCTCCGCCGTCACCATGCAAGCCGATTGCAGAAGCCACCACATCGCGGCAAGCGTCAACAGGAACCCCAAGAACGTGGCAGCGACGACGATCGCGCGGGCCAGTACTGATTGTTTCCATCTCCGAAACGGCTCCGAGGGAGAATCTAGGTCCGGTCGAACGCGAGGCCATGGTTCTGTCCCATCCGGTTGCCAGCAATGACCAGGAGAAGCTGGACCAGTTGCAGCAACTCGACAGCGCCATCGAAGCCGTGGTCTTGCAGCGGCAAAATCCGCTGAGCGGACTGCTTCCGGCGAGCACGGCCCATACCGTTCACGGCAACTACGGCGATGCCTGGGTTCGCGACTGCGTGTACTCGATTCAGTGCGTTTGGGGCTTGGCCATTGCCCACCGCAAACTCCTCGGCCCATGCCAACGCAGCTGGGAACTGGAGCAGCGGGTGGTCGACCTCATGCGCGGACTGCTCAGCGCCATGCTGCGTCAGTCGGAGAAGGTCGAACGCTTCAAGCACAGCCTGGATCCACTGGACGCGCTCCATGCCAAGTACAACAGCCGGACTGGGGAACCGGTGGTGCCTGACGACGGATGGGGGCACCTCCAGCTCGATGCCACATCACTGTTTCTGCTTCAACTGGCCCAGCTCAGTCGCAGCGGTCTGGCTGTGATCCACAACCGCCATGAGGCGGCCTTCATTCAGAACCTCGTGTACTACGTCGCCCGGGCTTACCAGACCCCGGACTACGGCATCTGGGAGAGGGGAGACAAAGGCAACCATGGACTGCCGGAACGCAATGCCAGCTCGATCGGCATGGCCAAGGCTGCCCTGGAGGCTCTCGACGGTGTGGATCTCTTCGCCGCCCATGGCGATGGCAGCGTGACCGTGCTGATCCCTCCCGGAGCCGTGGTGCGTTTAAGGCGAGCGCTGCAGGGGCTTCTCCCACGTGAATCCGCCAGCAAAGAGGTGGACAGCGCCTGTTTGTCGGTGATCGGCTATCCCGCCTGGGCGATCGAGGATCCTGAGCTTGTTGAACGCACCGCCCGACGCATCCGCCGGGAACTGGGCGGCCTCTACGGATACAAGCGCTTCAGGCGCGATGGCCACCAAACCGTGGTGGAAGACATCACGCGCCTGCACTACGAATGCGATGAACTCGCCACGTTTGAGGGAGTGGAATCGGAATGGCCCCTGTTCCTGGCTTATGAATTGATCACCGCCTGTTTTGAAGAGCGCTGGGACGACGCCAGACAGTGGCGCCATCGCCTGGAAGCCGTTCGGGTGGAACGCAACGGCCAGATGCTCTACCCAGAGCTTTACCTCGTTCCCGCAGAAGCCGTGGAACGCGAACGCCAGCGCCCCGGGAGCCAGAAACGCGTCGCCAATGACAATGTCCCCCTGCTCTGGACCCAGAGCCTGGCCTGGCTCGGGGAGATGCTGATGGACGGGCTGATCGAGGCCGCAGACCTCGATCCCTGTGGCCGGCGTCTGCCGTCTGTTCTAGGCGCGCAGTCAGTCCTGGTCTGCTTGGCGCCCGACGACCCCAGCGTGGCCTCGCGCCTGAAGGAGCTCGGGCTTCCGGTTAGCGATTTAGACACTGCAGGGATCGAAATCCTGAGCTCCGATGCCCTGCGTCAACACCTGAGCGCCGTCGGCGTTGACGAGGCGCTTGGCCTGAGCGGTTGTCCACCTTTAAGGCCTGAGACTGCCGCCAGTGCCAGGCTTTATCGGTTGGGTGAACGGCAGCTGGCCTTTCTTCCCGCCGTTCTTGAAGAGGGAACGTTTTATCTCAGCCACGACCCCAGACATCTGGTGGACAGCGTGGTGAACGAGCTGCATCTGCTGCAGAGGCACTGGCAAGGACCTGGTTCACCCCTGCTCTTGATTCCAGTGCAGGCCTCCTTGCTGGAGCGAGGAGACACCCATCTGCTCGCCCTCACAGAGCGTCTTTGCAGTGGTTGCGTGGAAGACGTGCATGTGGAGTTCGCAACCCTGGAAACGCTGGCAGCCCGAGCCCAGTGGCATGAACTGCCTCATCACGCACTGGCGACCTCTGAACTGCCCCCCACGGCCAATGCCAGGCAACTGCTCAAGGCTTCGACCGATCTGAGTGATCTCACCGCTGCTCAGGAACAGGAGCTGGACGACACATCGTTGGAGGAGCTGCGACGGCGTCTCTGGTCGAGCAACTCCCTGCGCGAGCAGGCCGAAGTGCTGGAACTGCTCACGCGCAAGCTGGGAAGCTCGGCGATCCTGAGCGGCCCTAACGGAGCTCCGGTAGAAATCAAAACGCTGCTGGAGGAGATCTACCGACGCGGGTTGCAGCAGGAGGACTGGAACGTGGCCCGTCGCTGCGCCGGCGCCATGGGACTCATTCACCCGCAGCTGGACGACGCACTGATCGACCTGCTCAGCCGGCAGAAGCAGGTGGTGGTTGGACGCAATTACACCAAGGCCTCACGACTGAGCACCCCCGTGTCCAGCCAGGCGATTGCAGCTCTGATCGAGCAAACCTGCGGCAGTGATGGTCGCGAGTGGATGCTGCAGCAGGAACTCCTGCTGGCCCTCGACGGGATCGCCAGGCGCGAACCCGACATGATCCGCGGTTCTCTGACCTTCCAGCTCGGACAGTTGATGCTTTTGCTCACGTCTGAGCTTGCTGCTGAACGACAACTCAGCCAGGACGAAGCCTTTGAGGCCGTGTGTGACGAGCCGCCGCACCGCCTTGGCCAACGGCTGCGCACGGTGCTGGCGGATGTCGATCATGCCCGCGACGCCTTGCAGCGAAGGGAGTTGCTGCACGTGCGCGGTCAGGTGCAATGGACGGTGCCCGAACCGCTTGAAACCGGTCCCGGTGGCAGCGACTGGCTCCAACATCGCATCCGTCTTGGCTCACTCCAGCAGGTGCCCAAGGAGTTCTACGCAGGCATCTGGTCGCTTCTGCACCACTGTCGGGGACTGGTGATTGGCGACAAACTCGAACGCCGCAATCGCCTGACCAGCGCCCTCCTGCTGGAGAAAACCCCCGGTGAGCGCAACTTTGCGATCCAGGTTGAACATCTCCTCAGCCGCATCACCGCACCCGAATACCGGCAACTGTGCACGGAAAGCCTGCTCTCACTGATGGCTTTTGCCACCGCCAACCCCCAGATCCAGATTGAGGACGACATCGCTCTGGATGTGGTGATCGGCCATGCCGTTCGCGTGGGCTGGCATGCCACGCATCCTGACCTGAAGGAGGCCGATTACGCCCAGCACAAAGCCAGTGCGTGGGATCAGTTCTACCGCTCATCCCCTGCCCTCTGCCGTCACTGGCAGATCGCAGCTCTGCGTCAGCTCGCCGATCGGGACACTCTGAACTGAATCACAGAAGGACGGGAGCGCCGACTCAGATCGGCGCCTCGAGCGGAATGCCAACGCCAGGTTGTTCCACCGCCTGCTCAATCAGATCCGCCAACCGCAACGCCCTGGAGGCCTGCTGCCCATCCACCGCTGGGGTCTCCTGGCCTCGCACACACTGCAAGAAGTGCTCGAGCTCGGCGTAGAGGGGCTCAATCGACGTGGTGCTCACCTCCTCAATGAACCCGTCGTTTCTGTAGAGCAGTTCTCCGTGATCAGCCGAATACCACTCATGGGCGCGGCGGTGGATGTGCAGGTTGTGATTGAGAAAGTCTGTCTCCACCAGGCTCGAGCGGCAGTGAGCGCTGAGACTTCTGATCTTGCGATGACTCATCTTGCTGGCCGTGAGACTGGCCACCACACCATTCTCAAACCCGAGCGTGGCATTCACGTAATCGATCGGGCCCGACGAACTGCGGCCACCGGCCGCAGCCAGATGCACCACCGATGAGCCGGCGAGCTCAAGCACAAGATCGAGATCGTGAATCATCAGATCCAGAACCACCGACACATCGTTGGCGCGGTCGGCATGGGGGCTGTGACGACGGGCTTCGAGCACCACAACCTCCTCGTTGGCCACCACTTTGGTGAGCTCCCTGAAGGCGGGGTTGAAGCGCTCGATGTGGCCGACCTGAAGCAAGCGGCCGCCTCTGCTGGCGGCATCAATCAGGGCAGCGGCCTCCTCCTGGCTTGCCGCGATGGGCTTTTCAATCAAGACGTGCACACCGGCTTCCAGGCAAGCCAGACCCACGGGGTGGTGGAGCAGGGTCGGAACAGCAATACAAACGGCCTCGACCTCAGCGAGCATGTCGCGGTAATCAGCGAACCAGCGACATCCGAACTGCTCTTTGGCCAGAGCGCCTCGGGCGGAATCCGGATCGGCCACACCAATTAGATCAGCGTCTTTCAGCAGGCTGAGAACGCGGGCATGGTGCCAGCCCATGTTGCCGATGCCAATCACGCCGACCTTCACCGGAACCATGGTGTCGGTCATCAGCGGGCCTGCGCGAACGCGCTGATTATCGGTGATCGACGCGGCGGTTAGCGAAACGAACTAAGGCTCTTCTGGCTTGGACGAGTCCTGGGTTGAGACCTCCTGGTCGGGCAGCACCAGACGCACCCTCACGATGCGAGGTCCCGCCATGGCGAAGATCTCGAACTGAACACCGTCATGGCGAAGCGCTTCTCCTGGGGAGGGGATGTGCTGCAGTTTTTCCAGCAGGAAACCGGCCAGGGTGTGATGGTCGCTGGCCTCTGGCAGATCCAACCCGAGCTGGCGGTTGAGCTCGAAGATCTCCAGATCACCCGCAACGAGCCAGGCTCCCGGCTGGCCTTCCACCGCCTGGAGATCAGGCTCATCGCTCTCCTCGGCAGGTTCATCACCGACGATTTCGCCGTTGAGATCGGCAGCGGTGACCAGCCCCTCAGTCCCGCCGTGTTCATCCACCACCAGAAGCAGGGGATGCCCTGAACGGATGATCGCCAGGAGATCCGCAAGGTTGCTGGTTTCCAGAACGGTCTCAGCAGGCATCAGGTAAGGCTCGAGCGACGAGTCTTCCTTCAGTTCCCCCCGGGCGATCGGTTCGGCCAGGCGCCTGAGATCGAGCACACCACGCACGTCGTCAAGCGATTGCCCGATCACCGGAAAACGGGCATGGCGGGTGCGATGCACCGCCTCCATCAACCCAGCGAAGCGCACCTCAACTGGCAGGGTCACCATCCCGGAGCGGGGCACCATCACCTCGCGCACCTGGGTGTCGCGCAACGCGAACACACCCTCGAGGATGTTGCGTTCATCGGGCTTCAGACCGGTCACGCCACCGCTTTCGATCAGGGTCTCCAGCTCACTGGCCGACAGCACCGAGACGGTGGCACCCCAGCGTTGGCTGAGGCCGGCGACGCGCAGAAGAACAGCCGCCAGAGCATTGAGGACCGCGAGCAGGGGCTGGAGTGCCCGGATGGCACCCTCCAGCACCGGCCCCAGCTGCAGCGCCGCGCGCTCGGGGCCACTCAACACCCAGGCTCGCGGCAACAGCCCGGCAATCAGGGTGGCCAGCACCACCAGCACCAGGAACCAGGCCAGATCCCACCAACGACCGGAGGCCATGTCCAGCGGCCACCAGCGCTGACCAAAGCCGCGGCCCGTCCAGCCGAGCGCCACGAGCGAGAGCGACGTCCCGAACTGGGTCATGAGCAGCGCTGTCGGGAAACGCCGCTGCAACCTCAGCAACGCCTGGGCGCCAGGCCGGTCTTGCTCGTTGAACTCCTGCACCTGACTGGGTCTGAGCCTCAGCAGGGCCACCTCGGCGGCTGAAAACAGAGCCGGCAGAACCAGCAGCGCGATCAGCAGGAGTGGGCGCATTCGGGAGAGGGGATGGGGGTCGCGAGGATCGAACTCGCCTTAGGCGAATTATGAGTTCGCTGCATTCACCAGATTGCTAGACCCCCGCAACCGAGGTCTTACCACAAAGCACGAACAGCGGGAAAGGGGTCGGGCGATGGCTGCACCACGGGCTCGGGCTGCTGCATCTCCTCCGCCAGGCTGCTGCCGAATCCATTGGATAAATCAACCGTGCGCCAGGGAATGGGTGCACTCTGCTCTTCGAGCAGAACCCGGGTGGTGTTCTGAAGAGCGGATCCGTCCCAGATGATGGTTTGGTCGGGGAATCCCAGACCCATCAAGCGCTGACCATCGGGCCCAGCCAGCGCGATACCAAACAGATCAGTCACCTGGTGCAGAAGGTCGACCCCTCGGGCATAGGACGACGTCCAGGTGTAGAAGCGACGCTCCACCAAAGCCTCGGTGGTTTCCACCGGGGCACATCGGGTCACCTCCACAGGCTGGGCGACACCCTCAGCCAAAGCCGACACCTGTGCAGGTGCCTCCAGGGTGGTGGTGCAGACCATCGGCTTGGCCAGTCCTTGGGGGCACAGAGCCAAGGGCAAGAACAGAAGCAACGGGCTGAGGCGATGCCAGGCCACGGAACGAAACCACCACTGCGCGCAAACTAGGCAGAGGATTCGCCACGCACCAGCCCCCATGACCGATCGTTCCGACCCATCCATGGATCGCGATGTTCTTCTCGACCGCCTGGCGCGGGAGGCCTATCGGTTTGGACACTTCACCCTGGCCTCGGGCCGCAGCAGCGACCATTACGTGAATTGCAAGCCGGTCGCCCTCAGCGGAACCGGCCTGGCCCTGCTGAGTCCGGCGATGCTCGCGCTCGTGGAGGCCGACGCGGTGGCGGTGGGTGGACTCACCCTTGGTGCTGACCCTCTCGTGAGCGGTGTGGCCATGGCAGCCGCGCACCAGGGCCGGGCACTCGATGCCCTGATCGTGCGCAAACAGGCCAAGGGCCATGGCACTGGCGCCTGGCTCGAGGGGCCCCTACCCCAGCCAGGAGCCCGGGTCACAGTGCTGGAAGACGTCGTGACCACCGGTGGCTCATCGATCAAAGCGGTGCAGCAGCTCCGTGAAGCGGGGTACACCGTGAAGCGGGTGGTCACGATTGTGGACCGCGAGGAAGGGGGCAGCGCCGCCATGGCCGCGGCCGATCTCGAGCTGGTCAGCCTGTTCAAACTGAGTGACGTGGCAACCCGCGCGCAGGAGCTGTCGGCGTGACGGTGGACGGATCGAAACCCCAAGCCCTTCTCTGGGACGAGCACTTTGCTGTCGTCCGACTGGAAGGCTCGGGCTGCGCAGGATTCCTGAACGGCCAGACGAGCGCCAAGGTGGAAGGCGCACCCTCAGGGCCAATCATCCAAGCGTGCTGGCTCAATGCCACGGGCCGGTTGCAGGCCCTGCTGGAACTACGCCTCGACGACCAGGGCGCCGATGTGCTGGTGCTCAACGGTGACGCTGACCAGCTGGCCCAAGGCCTGGATCGGGTGATCTTCCCAGCAGACCGCGTCCGGCTTGGTGCACCGCGACAACAAAGGCGCCTGCAGCACTTGAGCAGCGACCAGGCACCAGGCGTGGAGACCGTGCTGTGGCTCGATGACGACGCCATCGTTCCTGCGCCATGGAATCAAACGCAAGCGTGCACAGCAGCCGATCTGGAGCGCTGGCGGCTTCAGCAGGGCTGGCCCCTCGGGGCCGAAGAGATCACGGGCGACACCAATCCCTTTGAACTGGGCCTGGCGGGGTGGGTGAACCTCGACAAGGGCTGTTACCTGGGCCAGGAGACCCTGGCCAAACTGGGCTCGCGCGGTGCGGTGAAGCAGCAGTTGCGATGCTGGCAATGCGCAGATCCAGGGGCCGCAGACCTCCAACCCGGCGATGCGCTGGTTCTGAACGGGGAACGGGCCGGACGCATCACCAGCGTTGCGGATCCCAACGGGACTGAACCTCGGCTTGGCTTAGCGCTGATCCGCCGCCAAGCGCTCGAGGCCACAACCCTGCAGAGCGAACCCACGGACTCCAGGCCCCATCCACTAACGGTGACTGTGAAGCGCCCAGGAGCCTTTCAAGATCCACCCAGCGGGCGTTAACCCTTTCCGAGCGTTTCGTCTTGCGCCAATAACCAGGCGGCCACCGCCCAGGTCGCCAGGCCGTCATCCCGGTTGTAAGCAAAAATCCAGCGCAGCGCCTGCACGTGGCCCCGGCCTCCCGGCCCGGTTCCCCGCCACTGCCGCCACCACAGCAGTGCCCGGGCACCATCCACCCCCGTCTGTCCCCAGCGAAAGCCGAGCCAGTCCGCCACGGTTTTGAGCCCATAGCTGTTCAGCGGCAGACGCCAATGACGGCGGAGTCGCTCATGCACATCCACCAGCCGACGTCGCAACGCCGCCAGATCCGCATCCCCCACCCCCTGACGCTGGGCCATGCGGCGCAGGGCCAGGGATTCCGTTTCTCCGTAATGGAGCACGGGCCAATCGGGGTACTGCCGCAACATCCGTTGGAGGCGGGTCCAACAAGCCCCCTCTCCATGCTCCTGCAGGGCCAGAAGAGGGTGATAGGTGGCGCGGGAGAGATCCCAGCGGCCCTCCAATCCTCTGGGCAAACGCACGAATCCATGCAGGAAATCGTCGCGGGCATCGGGATCGGATTCGATGTCGTACAACAACACCCCAGGTGCTTCAGCCAGTTCCGGCAGGGCCGGTGGTACAGCCAGGAGCTCCGCACATCCATCGCGCTGGGCCCGTGCCTGCGCCACCAGAGGTGCCGCCACTGCACCGTGCTGTTCACCGAAGCGCTCGAGCTGCAGCGCCAGCCGCTCTGGATCGGCATCAGCCAGAGCGGCCAAGCCATCGATGCCGATCTCGATCAGCATGTCTCTGCGCTTGGCACCGATGCCGCTCACTTCGCTGAGATGGCCTTCACGGGCGGCGTCGGCGTTGCATACACCACGCCATGAACACAACGTGCACTTGCGTCGGTCCGCCGCCAGAGCCGGCGGGGTGGGGCGCTTCAGATCCGCCGCCAGCTTGGTGAGCGACTCATCGAGTTGACGCTGAAGTGCCCCGCCGAGCGGCACTCTTTCGCGCTCGAGGCGCCGACCGGATCCAGCCAAAGCCAGGCCGTCGCGGACAGGGGCTTGCTGGAGCTGTTCGAGCAGGCGCCCGGCCAGGGCCAGCTGCAGCCTGTGTTCACGCGTCAGCCGTCGCCCCTGCCGGGCCAGCACAGGCCGGTAAACAAAGTCACCCCAACGACTGGAGCCCGCGCGACGCTGGAGAAGCGCAGGGTGAGCCTCCACCGCCAGCCCCTCGCGGGTGGTGGAGCGCAGCCGCAAGCCCACCACACCCTCCTCTCCCTGTGCGCAGGCCTGTAGTCCATGGCCAGGCTTCCTGGCCAGGAGCGCCACAAAACTGCGCTGCTGATCATCAAGCTGAAGCGTGCGATGGGCCGTGTAAAGCCTCAGCTGGTTGCTTCCATGGCGATCCAGCCAGGCCCGTCGGCGGCAGCGCGTCCAGCTGCGCAGCAGACGATCCGTGAGCGGCTTGTCAGCAGAGCGGGTGTCACCCATGGGCCGACGTTACGGCGGCCGGCTGCTAGATCCAGTGCATTGCAGGCTTCCTATGGCGTCGGCTCCTCTTCCCCTAACGGCAGCACCCATCCGTTTTGGAACCGATGGGTGGCGCGGAATTCTTGGGGTGGACATCACCGTGGAACGACTGCTTCCGGTGGCGGCCGCAGCAGCTCAGGAACTGGCTTACCAAGCGCCTGAAGGCCTCAAGAGCCGCACGGTGGTGATCGGTTACGACCGACGCTTTCTGGCCCCTGAGCTAGCCGAAGCGATCGCCGCGTCGGTGCGCGGGGCTGGGTTGGATCCATTGCTCACCAGCACGCCGGTGCCCACGCCCGCCTGCAGCTGGGCTGTGGTGCAGCGCCAGGCCCTCGGCGCCCTCGTGATCACCGCCAGTCACAACCCACCGGAGTGGTTGGGTTTGAAGATCAAAGGGCCCTTTGGCGGCTCCGTGGAAGGTGACTTCACGGCTGCGGTGGAACAACGACTGGCTGCCGGCGGACTCTCCATTCCTGTCGCTGGCGACCTTCCCCGGTTTGATGCGCGGGGCGAGCATCTCCAGGGCCTGCGCAACAAGCTCAATCTGAGCGCCATCACCCAGGGGCTGAGATCGATGGGCCTGAAGGTGATCGTGGATCCGATGCACGGTTCCGCCGCCGGCTGTGTGCAAGACCTCCTGGGTCCTGAGGCGGAAGGGATCGTCACCGAAATCCGCAGCAGCCGTGATCCCCTCTTCGGGGGATGCCCGCCGGAACCCCTGGCCCCCCATCTCGAGCAACTGATCGCCGCGGTACAGACCTCCACGCAAGCGGGACAGCCGGCCGTCGGGCTGGTGTTCGATGGCGATGGCGACAGGATCGCAGCGGTTGATGAGACCGGTTGTTTCTGTAGTACTCAGCAGTTAATGCCTCTGCTGATCGACCATCTGGCAGGGGCGAGAGCGCTGCCGGGCACGGTCGTGAAGACCGTGAGTGGCTCTGATCTGATGCGCCTCGTTGCCGAGGATCTTGGTCGAACCGTGCTTGAACTGCCCGTGGGCTTCAAGTACATCGCCGCTGAGATGCTGAGCGGAGAGGTCTTGATCGGTGGCGAGGAATCCGGCGGCGTGGGCTTCGGCATGCACCTGCCAGAGCGGGACGCCCTGTTCGCTGCGATGTTGGTGCTCGAGGCTCTTGTGGATGGCGGCAAGCCTCTGGGCAAACGGCTCGAAGCCTTGCGCAATCGCTGCGGGGGGGCCTGCCATTACGACCGCCTCGACCTGCGCCTGCCCGACATGGATGCGCGCCGCCGCCTTGAGGCCCTGCTCGGGGAGCAGCCACCGCAGTCCGTAGCCGGTGTGGCCGTTCAAGAGGTGATCACCACCGATGGGGTGAAGCTGCGACTCGGTCCAAGCCATTGGCTGATGCTGCGGTTCTCAGGAACCGAACCGCTGTTGCGCCTCTACTGCGAGGCGCCGGATGCTGAGCGGGTGGCTGAGGTGCTCGCCTGGGCCCGCAGCTTCGCGGAGGCCGCATGAGCCCGTCCCTGCGCACCCTGGTGATCGCCAGTGGCAATCTCGGCAAGATTCGTGAATTCGAACACCTACTGACCGGTCTTCCTCTGCAGATCACAGCCCAGCCGGACGGTCTGGACGTGGAGGAAACGGGGCAGACCTTCGCTGCCAATGCCCGTTTGAAAGCCGTGGCCGTCGCTGACGCCACAGCGTCCTGGGCTCTTGCCGACGACTCAGGCCTGAGCGTTGATGCTCTCAACGGAGCCCCTGGGGTGCAGTCCGCCCGCTATGCCCCAACCGACCCGGAACGGATCAGCCGACTGCTCGAGGCCCTGAAGGATCGCGACGACCGTAGTGCCCATTTCAGCGCGGCCTTGTGTCTGGCCGCTCCTGGTGGTCGCGTGTTGCTGGAAGTGGAGGGTCGCTGCGCTGGCCAGATCACGCGCAGCCCCCGAGGCGAGGGTGGTTTCGGCTACGACCCGATCTTCGAAGTGGATGGCACCGCACGCACCTTCGCCGAGATGACCACGCCAGAAAAGAAAGCGCAGGGTCATCGGGGGCGGGCCTTTGCCCTGCTGGAACCCAAGCTCCGGCAACTGCTCATGGAGGCCTGAGACCACCGTGGTGACCTATGTCACGAAGTCCTGACAGACGACTCCTGTACCGTGAACGCTGTCGCTGACGAGGTCTATGGCCATTGCCATGACCACGGGTTACAGCGCGCAGACCGAAGGCGCTCTCCTCTGCATTGAAGCCGCCTCGGACTGGGCCCTGACTTGTGTGGATCAACTTCCTGTATCTGACAGCCACGTGCTGATCGATTACGGAGCAGCCGATGGAGGGACCGCCGTAGGGCTCTGGAGCCAGATCCTCGATCGCCTGCATGCCAAGCAGCCGCAGGCTCACCTCACGTTGATCGGCAACGATCTGCCAAGCAACGACAACGTGGCCCTGGCCGAAAATCTGGCGCTGCAGATTCCCAGGGACCCCAAGCCCACCGTTCTGGTGAGTGCCCGGAGTTTTTACGAGCCCTCCGTCGGCCCCAACACCATTAGTTTCGGCTTCTCCGCAACAGCCATGCACTGGCTGAGCGAGTCACCCGGACCGCTCAATACCCATACCCACGTGTTGGCCTCGGGAGACGCCGATGCGCTGCAGCGCTTCACGGCCCAGGCCCTCAAGGACTGGACCTATGTGCTGGAACTGCGCAGCCGCGAGCTGATTGTGGGTGGCCGGCTGCTGACCGTGAACCTGTCACGGGACCATGAAGGCCGCTATCTCGGACACAACGGCGGCGAGACACGCAATGTGCACGACCAGTTGCATCAGATCTGGCGTGAATTGGCCGACGAAGGGGTGATCAGTGAGGAGCAGTACCGCAACGGCACGGTGCTGAACTTCTACAAGTCCCCCGATGAATTCATGGCGCCGCTGAAGGACGAATCATCAGCGCCTTACCGCAACGGCCTGCGTCTGGTGGATGAACGCACGGTGTACGTGAAGTGCCCATACCGCAGGCGCTGGAACGAGGATGGCGATACGGCCACCTTTGCGGCAGGCCTGATGGCCACAATCCGCAGCTGGAGTCGCCATAGCTTCGCCAGTGCTGCCGGTGACAAGGCCGCTGACCTCGTTTATGAGCGCCTCCAGCAACGCATTGCCGATGCACCGAGCGAGTGGAGCCTCGATTACGTCGAACACCACCAAATGATGGAGAAAGTGGCCTGATGACAACGATCACCCGTCCCAAGCCGACCGTGTCGGTGCTGGCTGAGCACGTCTCAGATCATCTCTCGGTGTTTGTCGTCGCGGAGAACACCGACTCCGCCCGCCCCGCCAATGGCGGTCTGCGCTTGCTCAACTATCCAAGCGACGCAGCGTGCATCGCCGACGGAGAACGCCTGGCAGGGCTGATGACGCACAAGCATGACCTCTATGGAACGGGGTTCGCCGGAGGCAAGATCGTGGCGCGCGCTGCTGAACCAGCGGCGGTGAAGGACGAGCTGATCCAGGTCACGGCTGGCCTGCTCGAATCCCTCGATGGCGCCATGATCACCGGCTGTGATCTGAACACCAGCCTGGAAGACATGGAGCGCCTGACGGCGCTTACCCCCCATGTGCTGGCTGCTGTCGGAAGCCCGGTGGATGCCAGTGCCGCTACGGCCCACGGCACGTTGGGCGCCGTTGAAGCTGTCCTCGAAGCCGAACTCAGCCAGGCCACCCCTGGCCGTGCTCTTGTGCATGGCTGCGGCGCCGTGGGAGGCACTGTGGCTCGCGTGCTGGTCGAGCACGGTTGGACTGTGTTCACGGCCGATCTCGACCGATCACGCGCGAGTTTTCCTGGAGCCACCCCCCTGCCCAGCGACTGTCCTTGGTGGGAGATCAAGGTGGATCTCCTGATCCCCTGCTCCATTTCCGGGCTGATCAATGCGGAGATGGCCTCCGCACTGAAGGTTGCTGCGGTGGTACCAGCGGCCAATGCCCCCTTCCAGCAGCCCCAACTTGCTGACGATCTACGCCGCCGCAACATCCGCGTGCTGCCCGACCCACTGGTGAATGCCGGTGCCGTGATTGCCGATTCGATCGAACGCTTTTCACCGGATGCCTGGGAAGGTGCTGGTGCCAACGATGTGTACGCCTTCGTTCGCCAGGAAGTGCGTCAACGCGCAACCAACTATCTCAATCAGCGTGACCAGGGGCTGTCGGTGGGTGATGCTCTGGTGGAAGTGGCCGCAGAACGGGAGCATGATCCCATCGGCCTCAGTTTTGGAGACGCTGCATGAGCCAATCACCAATGCCTGTCAAGGCCGAGGTCGTGATAGTCGGTGGCGGCATGGCTGGCCTGAGCTGTGCAGCAGCTCTCGGCCGACGGGGAGTGCGTGATGTCGTGCTGTTGGAAGCGAAGACGCTGGCCCATGCACGGGCCAGCAGCTTCGGTGAAACCCGGATGTTCCGGGAGATGTATTCCGACCCGGTGCTCTGCCGACTGGCCCAGGAGGCCAATCGCCTCTGGCGGCAGGAAGAGCAGCACGCCGGAGAGCCCCTGAGGGAAACCCACGGGTTGTTGTTCTACGGCGAAAGTTGGGACGAAGAAACCATCGAAGGGTCCATTCCCGGTGCCCGGCGGGTAATGGATGAACAGAACATTCCCTACGAGGCTCTGAGCGCAAAGGAGATCGCCGAACGTTTTCCCCTCAAACCCAAGGCCGACTTCACAGGTTTATTCGAACCCACCGCAGGAGCAGTCCGCAGTGACAAGGTGATCGCCCACTGGCGGCGCACAGCGGAACAGGCGGGTCATCGCCTTCTGGAGGGCACTCCAGTGAAAGGAATTGATGCCGACGGCGGCGGCGTGACCCTGGCTGACGGTCATCACATCGCTGCCGATCAGGTGGTGGTGGCTTGCGGCATCTGGAGCGATCTGTTGCTGGCCCCGCTGGGTCTGTCTCCAAAGCTCGAGATCTGGCCGATGTTGTGGGCGCATTACACCGTTGACCCCGCCTTGGCAGATCGCTATCCGCAATGGTTCTGCTTCCAACGGGAACGCGGCGACGATGGCGGCCTGTACTACGGATTCCCTGTCCTCAGCCACACGGCAGATGGACGGCCGCGCATCAAGGCCGGTATCGACTGGGCTCCCAAGGAGCTGCGGGTTGCTGAACCGAATGCCATGTGCAGTGAAGCCCCGGCGCGACTGCTCGAACTTCTCGACACCTTCCTGTTCAACGAACTCAACGGAGTGCAGGAGCGGGTGGAGACGGTGATGAGCCCCTACTCCATGACGAGCGATGTGAACTTCGTTCTCGATCGCCTCACGCCAAAGCTCAGCCTGTTTGCAGGCGGCTCGGGCCAGGCGTTCAAATTCGCTCCTCTCGTTGGCGATTCCCTCGCCCGACTGGCCTGCGGTGAATCACCGGCCGTGGATCTCTCCTGCTGGAGTCATCAACGTGAGGCCGTGCGCGCCTGAAGCGCGACCCGTCAGTTCTTCGTTAAGGCGTTTTCGTGAGCGATCCAACCAACCTCGGCGACGGTCCTGTTTCGGCAGGGCCCTGGTGGCGTCGTCCTCCCCTCTGGATCGGCGCAGGGCCTCTGCTGGCCTTCCTGGTGCTGGCGGCCGTTGACCTCACACTCGCCCAGCAATTCACCAGCTCCGGCAAAGCCATCGTCAGTGGATCCCTGGGCGGCTTGTGGCAGTGGATGGTGCTGTTGCTGTTCGTAATTGCCGTGGTGATGGCGATCAGTCCCGTGGGACGCCTGCGCTTGGGAGGCGTCGATGCCAAGCCAAGCCTGAAATTCTTTGACTGGTGCGCCGTGCTGATCTGCACGCTGCTGGCGGGTGGCGGTGTGTTCTGGTCAGCGGCCGAGCCCCTGTTCCACTTCCGCACGCCCGCGCCCTATTTCAGCGCTGTCAAAGGTTCCACAGCGGCAGCTGTCGATCCCTCTTTGGCCGTGAGCTTCCTGCACTGGGGATTCCTGGCTTGGGCACTGGTGGCCACCACGGTCACAATCACCCTGTCGATCCAGGAGCAGCGCGGAGAACCCCTGCGGCCTCGCACTCTTCTGGTGGGACTGCTTCCCCATCGATGGGTCGAAGGCCCGCTTGGGGACTTGGCCGACGGACTGTCTGTGGTGGCAGCCATTGCTGGCACGGTGGGCCCCCTCGGCTTCCTGTCACTGCAGCTGAGCAACGCCGCCGGCATGCTGCCTGGCCTCAGCGACAGCGCAGGGCTGCAGTCGTTGGTGGTGGTCCTGCTCACCGCCGTGTTCGCCACATCCACGGTGAGCGGCATTCAACGGGGCATCAAATGGCTGTCGGAAGTGAACGTTTGGCTGACGCTTGGCCTCGCAGCGGCCTTGCTTCTGCTGGGGCCCGGTGTTTGGCTGATTCAACACTTCGCCAGTTCCTTCACGCTCTACGTGAGCAACTTGGTGCCGATGGCCCTGGCTCCCAACCGTGGGCCCGATAACTGGGTCAATGCCTGGACGGTGTTCTACTGGGGCTGGTTTCTTGGATACGCCCCCTTGATGGGGCTGTTCACCGCAGGCGTGAGCCGGGGCCGAACCCTGCGCGAACTGGTGCTCGCCGTGGCGATCCTCTGCCCAATCGTGACCAATCTTTGGTTCACCCTGCTGGGGGGCACTGGCATGCAACTGGAGCTGAGCAATCCAGGAGCCATCAGTGGCCCTCTGGCTGCCAGTGGCGAAGCAGGCGCTCTGCTCGCCATCCTTGGCCAGCTCCCACTCCCCTGGCTGCTGATTCCTGTTGGTCTGATTCTGGTGGTGCTGTTCATGGCCACCAGCGCCGACTCGATGAGCTACGCGGCTGCCATGGTGGTGAGTGCCCAGCGCAAGCCACCCGCCCTTCTGCGTCTGTTCTGGGCCCTGATGATTGGCAGCCTCACCCTGGTGTTGCTGCGCATCGGAACCAGCCTGGGAGACAGCACATCGATCAATGCTCTGCAGGCCTTCATTGTGATTTCAGCCGTTCCGGTCACCCCCCTGGTGCTGATCACTCTCTGGACGGCACCGCGTCTGGCCTGGAAGGAATGGCAGCAGCGTCAACAGGCTCCGGGTTCAAGCTGATCCAGCCCGCCATCGCGACCCCAAACAGGGCGAGTGCGCCATAGATCACCAGCACCAGCGAGAGATCACCGCTTGGCGAAGCCTGCAGGATCAAGCCTGACACCACGGTCATCACTCCGCCCATCAGGGTTCCGCAGGTGTTGACGATCGAAACGGTCATCGCCGTCTGTCCGGCAGGAGCCGAGGCCTCCGCAATCGGGAAGGCCAAAACGGCCGAACCCATGCCGATGCCGAAGGTGAGCGCCGGCAGCTGCAACAGCGGTTGGGGAATCCAGGATGCCAGCAGAAGAAGCAGGGACAACAGCGTGAGGAGGGTTCCCAGCAGCAGCACACGGCCCCGTCGCTGAGGCCGACCACCCAGCGCCCCACTGCCGACCATGCCCACCATCAAACCGATGGACATGGTGAGGGTGAGTCCTTCCATCAAGGGGCTGGACCATCCCTTCAGGGTGGAGAGAAGGCCGTACTGGGCCATCCCGAACACAAATCCCAGCCCCCAGGCATAGAGCAGGCAGCACTGAATCAGTCGCAGCACGCCCCCCCGGCTCCAGCGCGGCACGTTCACCACAGACGCGCTGATCGGCAGCGATTCCACCCGGGCCCGCCCGTTGCTGCACACACCCAGGAGCAACACCGGCAAGGCCACCACCAGCAGCAGCGAAAGGCCCTGGAGCAGCACCAAACCCCGCCAGGCTGAGCGACCCAGAAGCAGGGGAACCAGCGCAGCGAGCGCAGCCCCCAAACCCACCAGAGCATCGGTGCATCCCATCGCCAACGCAAAGCGATGGGTCGGCAGGGTGCGCCGCGCCAGAACCGCCGAAGCCGGGAATGCAACGGCACAAGCCATCCCCGTGCCGATCCGGGAGAGCAACAACCCCATGAGGGTTTCACTGCGGGCAAACACCACGCTGCAACTCGCAGCGACCAACGCAGCCAGAAGCAGCCAGAGCTCAACCCGGCCGCGATCGATCAGTCGCCCCACGGGAACCTGCACAAGCCCGTAGGGCACCAGAAAGCTGCCTGCAATCAGGGCCAGACCCGCTGGCCGAACAAGCAACTCCGAACCGAGCGCCCTTTCGTAGTACTGAAAGCCGGTCTCCACCCAGACCAACCAGAGAACAAAGAGAAGGCTGAACAGCCAAAGCAGGCGATCACGCACAGCAAGCGTGCAACAACGAGCTCAGTGTGAAGGGATCATCGGGTTGTGCTTGGCGGCTTAGGACAGGCAGTAATCCAGGGTGAGGCTCAGACTCCCGGTGGGAAGCGGAGCCTCCCCGGGTCTGAAGCGGGGAGCGGCCGTTGCCGCCATCGCCAGCCCACGGGTCGCGGGCTGGCTGCGCTGATCAATGCGCAACAACTTCACCTTGGATAGCCCCAGGGCGGAAGCCGTGCGCGCCGCCTGCGACTGACCACGCTCCAAGGCCCGCTTGAGCAAGCGCTCCTCCAGCTCCGTCTGGCCCTGCACTGAAGCCAGGGAGGTCATGCCCTGGAGGCGAACCCCGGGCAGGCGGCCGGCCCGCTGAATCAGCGTGTCGTACTTGCTGCGACTGACCGAGCCTCGGATGGTTGTGGACGCCCGGTAGCGATCAGGAGACTGCGATTGACCGATGGGGAATGTGTTCGGCGCCGGCACTTCCAGATCGCCTTGCACCAAGGGCCTGAGCTCTGTGCGCACCCGGGCGAGACGACCATTGAGCTGCTCCAGAGCAGCAGCGGCCTTGGACCCTTCAGCCTCCAAACGAAGCAGGAAGCGAAAACGGTCGGTGCGCGTATCGCCTCGCTCCTGCACAGTCAGGTGCAGCACGGTGCCGTTGCATCGAGGTCCCTGAACCTGCGCCCGCAGCGGCGTTGAAAGTGCAGGAAGCGCCACGACCGCCATCGGAACGGCGAAGAGGCGAAGAGCGGATGTCCAAGGGCGCATGGCGGACGGCGACGACACAACCTGAAGGCAGTCTCAATCCCTCGGACGATGCGCGGGTGACTGAACGGTGACGCGTTAGCCGCCAGTTCTCTCAGAATCCATCCGATCAGCGGGCTTCCACCCAGCTGCCATGCAGCCCGTGGGGAATCGCTAGAGGCAGCTCAATCACGGCAACCTCCTTGAGATCAGCTGCATCAAGAATCACCAGGTCGGATCCTTCCCGAGCCCCATTCCAGACCAGTTCCAGGATCCAGCCATCGTCCTCAGCGCTGGCACCGGGGCGGGGAACCATCAGCGGTTCGCTGACGAAACCATGGGGTGCGGCACTCCAGATCTGGCGATCCCCAGTGCTGAGATCCAGCTTCTTGATCACCTGCAGGGGGTCATTGCCCTGCTCCCGAGCGGCGGCGGCCATCCAGGCATAGCGACAAGGGAGACCTTCCTTGTCAGGATTCACCATGGCGAATTCGCAGCAGCGTTCGCTCAGGCGCGTGGTCTTCACCTCACCACTCTCCAGGGTGATGCGGCATTGCTCCAGCAGGCCCTCTGGAATCAGATCGAAATCCACTGCGGTGAAGTCCATCTCCGGGCCAACCGAGGGGAAATCGCTGTAATAGATGCTTTCCACCACCACATCGCCGTCGTCTTCCCAAGCGTTGAGGTGGTGGAACACAAAGCCATCCGGGGCATCAACGATGCGTGGCGGCTGCCCGGCGAAGGCACCGCTTTCCCGGGGAATCAACCAGAACTTGGCCTGACCATCCGGCTTCGACTCCAGGCACTGCGCCGCCCCCTTCTGGCCGAGGACAAACGGCAGAGGATTGAAGGCGATGGCGTTCTGAAGAAACACCGCCCAGTTGGGTGTGATCGCAAAATCGTGGAGAAAAGCAAAGCCGTTGAAACTGTCTTTGCGTTCACAGAGAAGATCGCCGGCCTTGATGCCTGCAGCAGCGTCGGTTTCGGTGGCGAACTCCATCAAGCGGATGGTGCTGCGCGGTCCGGTTTTGACCCCGAAGGTGACCATGCGTGGACGGTCGTGATGGCCGGGATCGAAGCGCGGGTGCGCACTGAAGGCCTCACCTTTCTTGAGCACGCCGCCCAGAAGGCTGATGCCATGGGTTTCCAGGGTGCGGGGATCCAGCGCATGCGGTTCCGCCGCTTCCCAGAGCGCCAGTAATTGGTCACCCAACTGCACCACCCCGGTGTTGGCGATGTTCTTTAAGCGCAGATCAAAGGCATTCGCCAAGCGCCCGCCGGGCTTCTGGCTGCCGAACACACCGCGATACAGCACCTTTCCCGCTGCTTCCTCTTCCTGCCAACCGGCGGTTCGCACAAAGCGATTGCTGAGGGCAAGCGCGCCCTCTTCAAAGCGCAGGGCCGTGATCATCCCATCGCCATCGAAGGGGTGATGCACGCGCTGGCCATTGCGCTCAAGCCGACCGGGACCGTTGCGGTACAGGGTTCCGACCAAGTCGGAAGGGATGGTGCCGCGCGCCGGGGTCAGGGGCACATCGGTGAGCTCCTGCTCCACATTGCGAAAGGCACTGGCCCATTCCGAGCGCGCAAAGCGGTCAACAGCGGGAGCAACAGTCACAGAAGACGGAGCAATGCCCCACCATCCTCTCGTAACGGACTGTGAAGCGCGCGCTTTAGTTCATGCCCGCCTGCTCCAGCACTCCCTTGCTGCTTGGCACCGCATCGGCCCGGCGTGGGTCGATTTCCGTGGCTTGGCGCAACGCCCGGGCGAAGGCCTTGAAACAAGCCTCCACGATGTGGTGGGAATTGGCACCGTCGAGCTGGCGAATGTGCAGGGTGAGCCCGCTGTTGTTCACCACCGCCACGAAGAACTCCTTCACCAACTCAGTGTCATATGTGCCGATTTTCTGGCTGGGAATGCTGAGGCTGTAACTCAGATGCGGCCGGCCGGAACAATCCAGGGCCACCTGCACCAGCGCTTCATCAAGCGGCGCGAGGAAGTGGCCAAAGCGATGAATGCCGCGGCGGTCCCCGAGGGCCTGAGCCAGGGCCTGACCCACGGCGATGCCCACATCTTCATTGGTGTGGTGATCATCAATGTGCGTGTCCCCGCGCGCGCTGATCTCAAGATCGATCAGGCCATGGCTGCTGATCTGTTGGAGCATGTGATCAAGAAAAGCCACACCGGTGCTGGCCTGGCACTGGCCGCTGCCATCGAGGTTCAGGCGCACCTGCACATCGGTTTCTCCGGTGACCCGGTGGATTTCACCTGTCCGCATCATCAGCCTCAGGAACGAAGACGCCTGGGTTGATCATGCCGGCTCACATGCCGTTGATGCAGTAACCGGCATCCACGTAAAGCGTTTGCCCGGAAATGCCGCTTGAGAGCTCACTGAGGAGAAACGCCGCGGTGTTGCCCACCTCGGTTTGCGTGACCGTGCGGCGCAGGGGAGCCTTCTCCTCCACGTTGTGGATCATGTCGAGAATGCCGCCGATGGCCGAGCTGGCCAGGGTGCGGATCGGACCGGCACTGATCGCATTCACGCGCACTTGCTTCTCAGGGCCGAGTTCGGCGGAGAGGTAGCGCACAGAGGCTTCGAGGGCCGCCTTGGCCACACCCATCACGTTGTAGTTGGGAATCGCCCGCTCAGCGCCGAGATAGGTGAGGGTGACGACTCCAGCCTTTTCGCTGAACAGGGGCTTGGCATGGCGGCAGAGCGGGGCCAAGGAGTAAGCGCTGATCTCAAGCGCCCGGGCGAAGCCTTCGGCTGTCGTGGCGCTGTAATCGCCCACGAGCTCCTCCTTCCCGGCGAAGGCCAGACAGTGCACCAGGCCATCGAGCACCCCCCACTGGCTCTTGATCTCACTGAACACAGCCTCCATTTGGGCTGCGTCCTGCACGTTTAAGGGGAGGAACAGGGACGGCTCCAGGGGTGCGGTGAGCTCACGAACCTTCGCCTCGAAACGGCCCTTGTCATCGGGGAGGTAGGTGATGCCCAGCTCAGCGCCTGCAGCTTTGAGCTGCTGGGCGATCCCCCAGGCGATCGATCGGTTGTTGGCAATGCCGGTAACGAGAATCTTCTTGCCCGTGAGATCGAGAAGCATCGGACCGGCTGACGTTGAACAGTGTGGGGATTCTCTCCCATCCCGCACCCCTGCCCTGCGATGGCTGTCGCAGTTGTCTCCGGCGATCGACAGGATGGCGGCGTTCCCGTGATCCCGTGGTGCTGCCCTTACCCCCTGTCACCCCCCTGCCATGGCCTGAACAGCCAGGGGATCTACCGAGAGACCTTGCGGATCGCGACGCACTCGATCAACTCCTGGCCAGCGAATTCCCCAGCGCCCAGGGGCCACTCAGCCGAATCCAAGGCGGCCGACAGGCGGCCGAAAGCCAGTTGCAACGGATGGATGCGAAGCGCTATGGACGCAGCCGCAACCATCTCAAGGGTGCCGTCACCCGCTTGTCCCCCTGGATTCGCCATGGCGTTCTCACCCTGGCGGAGATCCGAGAGGTGGTGTTTGCCCAACTGCGGGATCGCGGCCAAGGCAGGGACGACGGCGGCAAGCTGATTAATGAACTGGGTTGGCGCGACTTCTGGCAGCGGATGTGGAGCGATCTCGGCGATTCCATCCATGAGAGCCAAGAAGAGCTGAAGACCGGCCACGATCCAGCCAGTTACAGCCGGGAGCTTCCCGACGACGTACGCGAAGGCCGCACGGGACTGGCCTGCATGGATGGATTCAGAGACGATCTGGTGAGCAGCGGCTGGCTCCACAACCACGCGCGGATGTGGATGGCGGCCTATCTGGTGCACTGGCGCCGGGTGCATTGGAAAGCTGGCGCCGACTGGTTCCTGGAGCACCTGCTCGACGGGGATCCCGCCAGCAACCACCTCAGCTGGCAATGGGTTGCCAGCAGCTTCAGTCACAAGCCTTACTTCTTCAATCGCGGCAACCTGGAGCGCTACAGCGACGGCAAATACTGCAAGAGCTGCCCGAGCGCCGACACCTGCCCGTTCGAGGGAAGTTACGACCAGCTGGAATCGCAGCTGTTCGCGCCCCAGCCTGCAATCCGGGATGTCCCCAGCCGGCGCCGCAACAACAACTCCCGAGGCAGTGCCAGCGCCGCCTTCGCCCGGCCGAAGCGCTGAGTGACCGATCCGACAGCCCCGCACCCCATGCCGTTCCAAAACCCGATCCTCTGGATCCACGAGGAAGCCCTCGGCTCCCGCAACCCTGCCCGGCTCGCCTGGTCGAACGCCCCAGCTCTGTTTGTGTTCGACACGCAGTGGATCGAAGACGCCGGCATCAGCCGCAAACGCCTGGGCTTTCTCTACGAGTGCGCCCTCGACTGTTCCGTGACCCTGCGCAAAGGCGATGTGGCGGCCGAGGTGATCCGCTTCGCCGAGCGTCATCAGGCCGATGGAATCGTGACCAGCCGTCCCGTCGACCCTCGTCTGGAAAGAATCGCAGCCCAGATTGAGAGCCAATGCCCCCTGGAACGACTGGAACCCGAGCCCTTTGTGAGACTGCCGCGGCCACCGCGCCTTGGACGCTTCAGCCGTTACTGGCGTGAGGCCGAGCCGGTGGTTTGGGAGGGCTTTTAGGGGTTTGATTGCTCATCTTTGAGCAACGCCTCTTCCCGCTTGAGCTCCTCAGCGGGATCGATGAGCAAATCCTGCTCCTCCAGAGCCGGAAGCGCGACGGGGACCACCTCCGAAGCCGTCGTCGGTGGTTGAACCCACTGCCAGCGCGCCTTCGGGGCCCGATCTGCACACAGGGCCTGCAACTCGCGTTGCAGCGCTTTCAGAACGGAATCACGCTGGACAACGGCAAAAAACTCCGAACGGGGAGCCAGGCCAGCGCTGAACGGAGCGGTGCCATTGCCATTGAAGAGTCGCGCAGCGTCCGCAAACCAGCGGGGTTTGCAGACTGCCGGATCACGGGTGTCCGTCTCGAGGAAGAGGTGCAGACCAAATCCATCGGGCTGACTGACCACCGCCAGCCCGTCATGGGGAACCCTGCGCTGCAGGGGGAACACAGCCCAGGTGGCCTGCGGAGATCCTCCACAACCCGTCATCAGGACTGTCAGGGCCGCAAGACCTGCAGGAGCCTTTTGAACCCAGCGCACCAACGCCTCACCTCGAGAGGCCGGATTCTGATCCAAGATCAAGGCAATTGCAGACGTCGGGCCGGACGCATGGTGCTCACTCCATCCACGATGCTGCCCCTCGGGCACCCACTCCCCGCCTTCCGTCTGCCCATCGTGAGCGGCCAGCTGGCGCAGCCAGTCCCTGGCACCCCCACGCCAATGAGCGACCTGGGCCACGACGATCTACCCAACCAACCGGTGCTGGTGATGCTGATCTGCGCCCACTGCCCATTCGTGAAGCACGTGGAACCGGAACTCAGCCGCCTGGAGAGCGACTACGGCCATCGCGTCTCGCTGCTCGCCGTCTCGAGCAACAGCGTGATCAGCCATCCGCAGGACGGACCGCCAGGCCTGCGCCAGCAGGCCGAACACCTGGGCTGGACGTTTCCGTACCTCTTCGACGAGCAGCAGAGCTTGGCGAAGGATCTTCGCGGCGCTTGCACACCGGAGTTTTATCTGTTTGCACCAGACTCCGGCGCACAACAAACCCTGCGATACAGAGGGCAGCTGGATGGCAGCCGGCCGGGAAGCGCAGCCGCCCTTGATGGTCATGATCTGAGAGAAGCCATGGATTCTGTCCTGGCTGGTCAGCCAGTTCGCGACCAGCAGACCCCCTCGATCGGTTGCAACATCAAATGGCATCCCGGACAAGAACCGCCGTGGTTCGGGAGCCCGGCTTAAGGTGCCCCCCATGCAGGTGCCACCCTTCAGTCTCAGCCAACAGCTCGCGGATCTCGGGCCAGAACTCGATGCCGCAGTGCTGCGGGTGCTGCACAGCGGCCAATACATCGGCGGTTCCGAGATCCAGGCCTTCGAGTGCTCTTTCGCAGAGGCTGTTGGCACACCCCATGCCGTCGGTTGCAACAGCGGGACGGATGCCCTGATCTTGGCCTTGCGTGGCCTGGGGATTGGCCGCGGCGATGAAGTGATCACCGCCTCCTTCAGTTTTTTTGCCACGGCTGAAGCGATCAGTGCCGTGGGTGCCACGCCGGTGTTCGTGGACGTGGACCCGTCGACCTACCTGATCGACCTGAACCGCATGGAAGCGGCGATCACCTCCAGAACCCGTGCGCTCATGCCGGTGCACCTGTTCGGCAGGCCGGTGGACATGACCCGACTGATGACCATCGCTGAACGTCACGGCTTGCGCGTGGTGGAAGACTGCGCCCAGGCCACCGGTGCCCAGTGGAACGGACGGAGTGTGGGCAGTTGGGGGGACGTGGGTTGCTTCAGTTTCTTCCCCACCAAGAACCTCGGCGCCGCGGGCGACGGTGGCGCCGTGTGCTGCCACAGCCCGGAATTGGCTCAGCGCATGCGCGAACTGGCCGTGCATGGCATGCCACGCCGCTACCTGCACACCGATCTCGGTTACAACAGCCGACTCGATGCCCTCCAGGCAGCCGTTCTCAATGTGAAGCTGCCCCATCTCAATCGCTGGGTGGAGCGCCGTGCGGCCATTGCCGCCCGCTACAGCGCAGCCCTTCAGGATCTTCCTGGCGTGCAGCTTCCCGAATCAGATGCCCATGGGGGCCATGGTTGGAATCAGTTCGTGATCCGCATTCAGCGCTGCGCAAACGGGCAAGAACTCTGCGGCGGCAGCTGTCCGGCGGTCTGCAATGACCATGGACTTCCCGATAGCCGTTGCCGCGACTGGCTCAAACAGAGCCTCCAGCAACAGGGCGTGAACACGATCATCTATTACCCGATCCCCATTCATCGCCAACCGGCTTACAGCGATCTGAACCTGGCCCCGGGGTCTCTGCCGATCACCGAACAACTTTGCAGTGAGGTGCTCAGCTTGCCGATTTTCCCTGAACTCAGCGTCGACCAACAGAGCCGCGTGATCACGGTGATCAAATCCCTGCTGCTCGAGCGCCCCGTCAAGGCCAACCAAACCTGCGACGTTGCCGCCTGATCGCCGACCGTTGTCTCAGCCTTTGATGGTGGCGTAGAGCGCTTTGAAGCGTGCCTGCTGAATCTTGTGATTCACCAGGGGCTCCGGATACCCCCTGCGTTCGAGAGCACCGATGTCGCCGCTGAGCAGATCCTTGGTGCACACATGGCGCAGCTCCGGGACCCAGCGGCGGATGTAGTCCCCATCGGCATCGAATTTGGACGCCTGGGTGGCGGGATTAAAGATGCGCAGAGGCTTGGGATCCATGCCGCTGCTGGCACTCCACTGCCAGCCGCCGTTGTTGGCGGCCAGGTCGCCATCCACCTCCAGCTCCATGAAGGCCCGCTCACCCCAGCGCCAGTCGCAGATCAGGTCTTTCACCAGGAATGAAGCCACGATCATGCGGCAGCGGTTGTGCATCCAACCGGTTTCATTGAGCTGCCGCATCGCCGCATCAATGATCGGCATGCCGGTCTGGCCGTCTTTCCAGAAGTCGAACCAGTCTTCGTTGTTCTCCCAAGGGAAACGACGCCACTGTTCCCTGTAAGGACCATCCGCCAGCTCCGGAAAGTGGAACAGGGCCTGCTGGTAGAACTCGCGCCAGCACAACTCTTGTTCCCACACAGCAATGGCCTGACGCTGTTCATCACTACGGGCCAGATCCTTCGCGGCCTGAGCCGCGCACCAGGCCTGCCTCGGACTAACGGTGCCCACACTGAGTGCAGCACTGAGGCCGGAGGTGCCAGCGGTGCCTGGGAAATTGCGATCCGGCTCATAACCCAGCAGCGGACCATCCGCGAAGACCGCCAACTGACCGGCAGCCGCCGCTTCGCCGGGACGGCAAGGGCAGAGATCCATGCCTTTGAAGCCATGGCCGGAGCGGAGCTGCTCCAGGTCGCGCTGCCCCTCGGCACAGAGGCGACCGAGCTCACCCGCAGCCGTCTGCAGCGCATCCAAGCAGGCAGCATCCAGATCGATCAGCCCCGTCGGAGCCTCAACCGTGCCGGGTTCGCTGAGTTCCACCTGACCGCGCCAGTTGCGCAGAAAGGGGCCATACACGCGATAGGGGTCACCGCCGCCGGTTTTGAGCAGCTCTGGAGCCACCAGCAACTGATCCCAATCGACGAGCACCTTGCGGCCAGAGGCCTGCAAAGCCCGCGCCACCTGACGGTCGCGCTCGCGGGCATAGGGCTCCACATCACGGCTCCAAACCACTGCCGCGGCCTCCAGAAGCGATGCCAGCTGCGGCAGTCGCTGCACCGGATCCCCGGCTACCACCAGCAGACGACTGCCAGCGTCCCGCCAACGCTGCTGCAGTTCCACCAGGCTTTCCACCAGGAACCACAACCGCGCCGGAGCCATGGGCGGCAACTCGGGAGGTGGCGCGATGATGGCTGGGTCGAGCACGTACACCCCGGTGACCGCAGGCCCGAGCGCCGCAGCCGCGTGAAGACCAGTGTTGTCCGCCAGGCGAAGATCGCGGCGGTGCCAGAACAGCGTGCGGGAAGCGGTCATCGGAACGGTCTTGATCAGAGATTGAGCAGTTGTTTGGCGCGATACCAGGCGGTGACGCTCTTGCCATCCAGCCACTCCTCACCTGACGCCAATCGGGCATCCAGCTCCGCTGGATCCATCAGCACCACCTCCAGGTCTTCATCGTCATCGCCTGCAGGCGGGTTCTCCAGCGCCGTGAGATCCCTAGCAAGAAAGCAGTGGATCACCTCATCGGAATACCCGGGGCAGGGCAGCATCGGACCCAGTGCATCCCAGCGGGCCGCGCTGTACCCCGCCTCTTCCCCGAGTTCCCGCTGCATCGACTCCAGTGGATCTTCCCCGTCCTCCAGCGTTCCGGCAGGAAATTCCAACAAACGGGCTTGAACGGCGAAGCGGTACTGACGCAGCACCACCACCTGTCCGTCGTTGGTGATCGGCACGGCGAGGGATGCGCCGGGATGGCGAATGAGTCCGAACGTGCCCTCCACACCCATGGGCAACTTGATGCGATTGCGCTCGAAGCGAATCTTGCGCGCGTCCATCGCCTCGATGGTTTCAAGCAGCTCGTAAGGCTCGGAGGCTGGCAGAGGTGCCATGAAGGAGAGCAAAGCGGGCACCAGCATGGCGGTTGCACGGCAGGATCGTCAGCGGCACGTCACTGGTTGGGCTTCCCGTTTTTGCACGATCACACGCTGACCACCGCTGACCCCACAGCTGCTGCAACCGTGCTGCCCCGCTGGAGACAGCTTCAGCTCTTCAAGGCACTGGCTCAAGAAGCTGGTTGGGGGCACCTCGGCCAACTGGCTGGCTTGAGCGCCGTCAGCAGTGTGCTGGACATCGCAGGGCTGGGCCTGGCTATCACGTTGCTGCTCAGCAAAGGATCAGCCCAAAACGCGATGCCTGGGCTGAGCGTCAACCTGCCGCTGACCACAAGTCTTGCCCTGCTGGTGGGTTTGATCCTTCTGCGTGGATTGATCCAGGGACGCGTGGCGGTGAGCCGGGAGCAACTGCGCTCCGGTTTCACGGATCGTTTGCGCCAGCAACTCCTGCAACAGGTGTTTTCAGCGTCATCGACCCAACTGGAGCAACTCGGCCGCGGAGATTTGCTGGCGTTGCTCATGGCCGACATCAATCGCACCGCCCTGGGGCTGGACCAGGCGGTGCGCATGCTGCAAGCCCTGCTGGCGATGCTGATCTACTTGGCCAGCGTGCTGCTGGTGGGACGCACGGCTGCCTGGCCGCTGCTGCTGGCCCTGATGGCCACCGCCATCGCCGCCCTCTTGCAGCGTTCAGGAAGTTGGGGTCTGGGTCGGATCCAGAGCCGCCTGAATGCGGCACTGCAGCGCACCGTGGGCGATGGCCTGCATGGCCTCAAGGCCGTTCGCGCGGCAGCCGCCGAACGCTGGCTCCTCGATCGATTCGCCCAGGAAACCGCCAAAGGGCGCTGGCTGCTGCGGGAGCGGGTACGCCGCCGCGCGGGCTACAACGCCTGGCGCGACACGCTGGTGGTGGCGATCGCCAGTCTCTGGCTGCTCCTGCAAGGTGACGCCCTGACCACCGACGTGCTCACCACCACGCTGGTGCTGGCTTACCGGGCCGGATCCTCCCTCAGTGGTGTGGTCCAGGCCCGGCGCCTGTGCCTGGGCAACCTTCCCGGCTATGAAGCCCTCTGTCTGCGCCGCGAGCAACTGCGCCCAGGCCCGGAGCAGGCCACCGGAACTGTGCTGAACGCTCTTGCACTGGCGACGCTGGAGCGCGATCGCTGGACGCAGCTGGACTGGTGCAGCGCATCACGGCGGAACGGCCGAATCCACAGCCTGCGCCTGCTCCCCAACCAGCTGGTCGCGGTGACGGGGCCCTCGGGCTGGGGCAAGACCACCCTGCTCGATCAGATCAGCGGTTTACAGGGGGAGGAACACAGTGCCTGGACCATCAGCTGCGGGGCTGAATGCTGGCAGCTCTCGGGACCGGCAGGCGCCAGGCAACTGCATGCATTGATGGCCTGCGCGCCCCAGCATGCGGCACTGTTTGAGGCCAGCCTGCGCGACAACCTGGTGCTTGGCCGCGAGATCCCGGACGCCACGATCGCAACCTGGCTGCAGCGCCTGGGACTGGCGCATCTGCTCGATCGACCAGACGGTCTGGATGCTCCGATGGCTCTGGCCCAGAACCCCTTTTCCGGCGGTGAGATTCACCGACTCGGCCTGTTGCGCGCCTGGCTCCGGGACCGGCCGGTGGACGTGCTGGATGAACCCACAGCATTCCTGGATGCCGTTGCGGCAGCCCAGGTGCGCACGGTGATTCAGGAACGATCCAGGCAGCGACTGGTGCTGGTGAGCAGCCACGACCCGGCGTTGTTGAACCTGGCCGATGTCGTGATCGACCTTGCAACCGTCGCGGTTTCGACCTGACTCAGGAGCGCCAGTGCGTGGAACGCTGCATGGCCGCGAGCAAAGGTTCCATCACGAAAGAGCGGAGATGCAGGCGTGGATGCGGCAACACCAGCCGGGGATGCTCCAGCCGCCAGTCACCCCAGAAGAGCAGATCCAGATCCAGCGACCTGGGCCCCCAACGCACTTCGCGATCGCGATCGCGGCCGTACTGCGCCTCCAGCGCTTGGAGACGATCCAGCAACGCCAGCGCCGCCTCCGCATCTGGAGCACCAGGCACACCGCGGATCAGGAGCACGGCATTGCAGTACATCGGCTGACCGGGCGGCCCTCCCACCGGAGCCGTCTCCAGCAAGGGCGACCATGAGCAGCTGATGCGGGACAGGCTGATCTGAGCCCAGTCGCACAACAATTGTTCGAGCTGTGGGCGCACATCGATCAGGGTCTGTTGGGGGCTGCCCGCAGCACTGGGACGATTGGCCCCCAACGCCACTGCCAGAGAACAAGCCTGATCAGCGAGACTGGCGCTCACGCGATGGGCCGGCAAACGTTCATGGTTTCAGGTGGAGGGGTCGCCAGCGGCGTGGCCAAGACAGCAGCGATGGATCAAGCCAACCGCGCCTTTCCGTTGGCGGCGATCACCGGCCATGGAACCCTGAAGCTCGCCCTGATGCTGGCTGCTGTGGATCCAGGGCTGGGCGGCGTGATCATCGCCGGCGGCCGAGGCACCGGCAAGTCAGTGCTGGCACGGGGTCTGCATGCCTTGCTCCCACCGATTGAAATCCTCGACCCAGCCAACGCACCGGTGCCGATTGGGCCGGGCCGCAATCTGGATCCGCAACGACCGGAGGAATGGGGCAGCAGCCTCCGCGACACCCTCGGCGCTGAACCAGCGTCCACGGTGATTCCCGCTCCTTTCGTTCAGGTCCCCCTGGGCATCACGGAAGACCGCCTCGTGGGGGCTGTGGACGTGACCGCCTCCCTGAGCAGTGGCAGCCCCGTGTTTCAGCCCGGCCTGCTGGCGGAAGCCCACCGTGGGGTGCTGTATGTGGACGAGCTCAACCTGTTGGATGACGGCATCGTCAATCTCCTTCTGGCCGCCGTGGGAGCGGGCGAGAACCAGGTGGAACGGGAGGGGTTGAGCCTCAGCCACCCCTGCAGGCCGCTGTTGATCGCCACGTATAACCCAGAGGAAGGGAACGTTCGCGATCACCTGCTCGACCGCTTTGCCATCGCGCTCTCAGCTGATCAGCTGGTGAGCACCGAACAGCGGGTGGAGATCACCAATGCGGTGCTCAGCCACGGACAGTGCAGCCGCAGCTTCGCGGAGCGCTGGAAGGAAGACACCGATGCCCTGGCCACCCAGCTGCTGCTGGCCCGGCAATGGCTCCCGGATGTGCAGATCAGTCGCGAGCAGATCGAATATCTGGTCACCGAAGCCATCCGCGGCGGCGTGGAAGGGCATCGCTCTGAGTTGTATGCCGTGCGCGTGGCCAAAGCCCATGCGGCCCTCAGTGGTCGCGATCAGGTGGAGGCCGATGACCTGCAGGTGGCTGTGGCTCTGGTGATTGCACCCCGCGCCTCCCAGTTGCCGCCACCGGATCAGCAGATGGAGCCACCGCCGCCGCCCGAGCAGCCCGACGATCAGACCCCGCCACCACCGCCGGACCCCGGTGAGCAGAACAGCGACGACACGCCTCCCCCACCGGAGGGATCCGCTGACGACGACAACGATCCACCGGAAGACAGCAGCGACGACAACGACAGCGAAGACGACGACAGCAACGATGACGAGGACTCGGAGCAGGACGAGGCACCACCCTCGGTGCCCGAAGAGTTCATGCTGGATCCCGAGGCGGTAGCGATCGATCCCGACCTGCTGCTGTTCAATGCCGCCAAGAGCAAAAGCGGCAACAGTGGCAGCCGTTCGGTGGTGCTCAGTGACAGCCGGGGCCGTTACGTGAAACCGATGCTCCCCCGCGGGCCGGTGAGGCGCATCGCCGTTGATGCCACGCTGCGAGCGGCTGCGCCTTACCAAAAAGCACGCCGAGCACGCCAACCGGAGCGCACCGTGATCGTGGAGGAATCAGACCTGCGCGCCAAGCTGCTGCAGCGACAAGCTGGAGCGTTGGTGATCTTCCTGGTGGATGCCAGTGGATCGATGGCCCTGAACCGAATGCAGAGCGCCAAGGGAGCGGTGATCAGGCTGCTCACTGAGGCCTATGAAAACCGCGATGAAGTGGCTCTGATTCCCTTCCGCGGCGATCAGGCCGAAGTGTTGCTGCCGCCCACCCGCTCGATCACGGCCGCCCGCCGGCGGCTGGAATCGATGCCCTGCGGCGGCGGCTCCCCCCTCGCCCATGGGCTCACCCAGGCGGCTCGCGTTGGTGCCAATGCTTTGGCCACGGGCGATCTTGGGCAAGTGGTGGTGGTGGCGATCACGGATGGACGCGGCAACGTCCCTCTCAGCACGTCCCTGGGCCAGCCGGAGCTTGAAGGAGAGGAGAAGCCCGATCTCAAGCAGGAGGTTCTCGATGTGGCGGGTCGCTACCGCATGCTTGAAATCAAGCTGCTGGTGATCGACACCGAGCGCAAGTTCATTGGCAGCGGCATGGGCAAAGACCTTGCCGAAGCCGCGGGTGGCAAATACGTGCAGCTGCCCAAGGCCAGCGATCAGGCCATTGCCGCTGTGGCCATGGAGGCGATCAATTCGGTGACCTGAACCGGCGTCATTCGTTCGAGGTCCCCGTCCTGGCCGGGTAGACCTCGTCGAAGAAGGCACCAAGGCCAATCATCACGCTGCGGAGACCTTGCATGAACTGACGGTCGTCGGTGAGCTGTTCGATGTCTCCGCCCACGGCATCAATCCGGGCCGTGAGCTGCTTGGCGTTGGTGACGGTCTGCTTGAGATCACTCACCGTTTCTGGATTATCAAACGCCTTGGCCAGGTTGTTGATGCTGGCCGCAGCCGCAGCCGCTTCCGCTGTCGCGCGGTTGAGGTTGTCGATCGTGGGCTGGGCTCGGGACACCTCAGCGCGCAGTTGCTGCACGAGCGCATCCACGTTTTGTGCCGCGACGTCAGCTGTGTCGAGGAATTTGGACGCATCCTCGCTGGTCGTTCCGAACTGCTTGGTGGACTCCACCAACTGGGGGATCAAGTTCGATTTCTGAGCCTGATCGAGAAGTTGCTCAAGGCTTGCGGTCACCGACGTCAGGCTGGCACCTGACTGGCCTGGAATCGTGGCCCCCTCGCACAGAACACCGCTGTTTTTGCAGTTCCGCGCTTTCGGCGATGGCGCGTTCTTCGGCACCGGCGTGCCTGTGGTGAGGAGCTCCACCTGGGAATCCCCTCCCAACAGGGATGCAGAGGAGACCACGGCCTTCACGGGCAGGGGGAGCTGGAGGTCGTCCTGATTGATCTCCAATGTGGCTCTAACGGCCATGGGAGTGACATCGATCGCTCGCACCGTTCCCACGGTGATTCCCCTAAACGTGACGGGCGAGCGGTTAGCAAGACCACCGGCATTCTGGAAATCCGCCTGAACCGTCCAGGTTTCCGATCCCAGACGTACGCCCCTCAGCCAGAGCATGGTGCCTGCAAATCCGGCGATCGCTCCAACAAGCGAAAAACCGACCAGGGCTTCGCGGACACTACGGCGCATGAATTACTGGTCGGAGGGTTGCATCGGTCCGCGCAGGTTACCCGTCCTGAACTGAACCACATAAGGATTGTCTGAATTGCGGTAGTCCTCCACGCTTCCATCCCACTGAAAGCGCCCGCCATACAACATCACGATCCGTTCAGCAGACCGTTCAATCGTGCTGTGAACGTGACTCACGACCACCGAACAACCCCGCGCCACCGTGGTGGTTTTCACAATCAAATCTTCAATTCGCGTGGATGCCACCGGATCCAAGCCAGCCGTGGGCTCGTCGTAGAGCAGCAAGGGCATCGCCCCCTCCTCCCGGTCGGGGTCATCGATCAGGGCCCGGGCAAAGCTCACCCGTTTCTGCATGCCACCACTCAACTGACCTGGATACTTCTCGGCCACCTCATGAAGGCCAACAGCTTCGAGGCACTGCTGCACCCGCTCGCGAATCTGGGCAGGCTTCAGGCGTCCCAGACGGGTGAGCAGAAAACCAACGTTTTCCTCCACCGTGAGGGAAGCCAGCAGAGCTGGGTTCTGAAACACCAATCGCACATCCGGAGGCCGGCGCTGATCGAGGCGCAGGTAGGTCTGCGGTTCCCCGAAAAGGCGCAGCTCACCACCTGTTGGCAGCTGCAGACCAGCAAGCAGCCGCAACACCGTGGATTTACCGGCACCGGAAGGACCAACAACGGCGATGCGCTCACCGGGGTTCATGGTGAGCGACACCCGATCGAGCACAGGCCTGGGGCCCCATTGCATGGTGAGATCGCGCATCTCCACCACGGGCGTCTGGGTTGTTGCTGGGGTGGCGCTCGGCCGGCTCATTGGAGGCCGCATTGCATCTCAAGCCATCCTGCCGGGTTTGGCTCGGGGGGATGGCCATTGGGGCCAGCTTCCGTACAGTTTGGTGATTGCAAGGGATGCGAACCCCTCGCTTCGGATCGCAGTTGACCAGACTTCCACGCCGCGGAAACCGTGAACGCATCCGCGCGATGCAGGCGGAGCGGCAGCGCGATCTGATGCTGCGCTCCCGGCGAGCGATGCGCTGGCTGCAGCCAGGGTTGGTGGTGAAGCGCTGGCTGCTCACCTCCGGCATCGGACTGGTGCTGGCCCTGCTCGGTGCAGCCGTTTGGGCCGACCTTCAACCGATTTACTGGACGCTCTGGGCCATCCAAGAATCCCTGAGCTGGATCACGCGCGTGATGCCCCGCGGAATCACCGGTCCTCTCGTGTTGCTGGTGGGGATCGGCCTGCTTCTCTGGGGCCAGAGCCGCAGTTTCGGCTCGATCCAACAGGCTCTTGCTCCTGAAAAAGACACCGTGCTGGTGGATGCTCTGCGTGCCAAGAGCCGACTGAATCGCGGGCCGAACATCGTGGCCATCGGCGGTGGCACCGGCTTGTCCACCCTGCTGAGTGGCTTGAAGCGCTACAGCAGTCACATCACCGCGATCGTCACAGTGGCCGACGACGGCGGCAGCAGCGGTGTGCTGCGCCGCGAGCTCGGAGTGCAGCCGCCGGGCGACATCCGCAATTGTCTGGCCGCCCTCTCCACCGAGGAGCCTCTGCTGACGCGCCTGTTTCAATACCGCTTCTCCTCGGGAACCGGACTGGAAGGCCACAGCTTCGGCAACCTCTTTCTCTCGGCCTTAACAGCGATTACCGGCAATCTGGAGACGGCCATCACCGCCTCGAGCCGCGTCCTGGCCGTGCAGGGTCAGGTGGTGCCGGCCACCAACGCCGATGTAAGGCTGTGGGCGGAACTGGAGGACGGGCGACGCATCGAAGGGGAATCGGTGATCGGCAAGGCGCCAAGCCCGATCGTGCGTCTGGGCTGTTTGCCGGAGCGACCGCCAGCGCTTCCGCGCGCGCTGGAGGCCATTGCCCATGCGGATCTGATTCTTCTGGGGCCAGGAAGCCTTTACACCTCATTGCTTCCGAATCTGCTGGTGCCCGAACTAGTCACAGCGATTCAACGCAGCCGTGCTCCACGGCTCTACATCTGCAATCTGATGACCCAGCCCGGCGAAACCGATGGGCTCGATGTGAGCGGGCATCTGCGTGCGATCGAAGCACAACTGGCCTCGCTCGGCATCAATCAACGGCTGTTCGATGCGGTGCTAGCCCAGGAAGCGATCGCTGACTCCCCTTTGATCGCCTACTACAAATCAAGAGGAGCTGAACCGGTTGTTTGCAACAGGCGGCAGTTGCTCTCCGAGGGCTACGACGTGATGGAAGCGCCGCTGCAGGGAAGCAGACCCACGGCCACCCTGCGTCACGATCCACGCTCACTAGCTTTGGCGGTGATGCGCTTCTACCGCAAACACAAAAAAGATCTACAGGGTTCAGCCGGCCAGCAAAGCGCGCATCAATAGGCGTCCTGCATTTCGTAGAAATCAGGTTGCACGTAGTCCTTGCGCAGGGGCCAGCCCGTCCAGTCTTCCGGCATGAGCAGGCGCTTGGGATGGGGATGCCCTTCGAACTGAATGCCGAACATGTCGAAGGTCTCGCGCTCCTGCCAGTCGGCACCGCGGAACAGGCCATAAAGGCTGGGAACACTGGGCTGCCCTTCACGGGACAGGAACACCTTCAGGCGCACCTCACGCACCTGGTCGGCACTGCCTTCGGCAACCTCCGCCATCGCCAGCAGGTGGTAGAAGCACACCAGCCGCTCTCCGGGGCCTTCGTCATAGCCACCCTGGCACTGCAGGTAGTCGAAGCCGTGGCTTTTGAGTGCAGCGGCAATCACGGGCAAGAACAACGCTTCCACAGCGATCTGCTCCACACCCACGTGATCGGGCTCGAGCAGCTCATGCTCGAAACCTTGCTGGCTAAGCCATTGACTCACCGGGCCGGGCGCAGGGGCCACAGCCACGGGAGCATCAGCGTTCGCTTGCTTATCAGGAGTGGGGCTCATGAGGGCTCAGAAGGTTGAACAGCGTCTGCGGTTTCCAGGGCGGGCATGGGCAGGCCGGCGCCTGGTTGAAGCGCAGCTACTTGGGTTTCGGCGCGGAGATAGGCACCGGTGACGATGGGTTCGACTGCAGTCATCGCATGGGCAACGGTGCAATAGCGATGGGTCTGCTGCAGCTGACGACGATCGGCAACGGATTCATTCGCCACTTTCTTCCTGAGCTTGATGACTGCATCAAAAATGGCCTCAGGGCGCGGGGGGCAACCCGGCATGTAGAGATCCACGGGGATGAGCTTGTCGACGCCGCGCACCGCCGTTGTGGAATCAGCGCTGAACATGCCGCCGGTGATGGTGCACGCTCCCATGGCGATCACGTATTTGGGCTCGGGCATCTGTTCGTAGAGCCGCACCAGAGCCGGGGCCATTTTCATCGTCACCGTGCCGGCCACGATCAGCAGGTCGGCCTGGCGCGGTGAGCTGCGGGGCACAAGACCGAAGCGGTCGAAATCAAATCGCGAGCCGAGCAGCGCTGCAAATTCGATGAAACAGCAGGCCGTGCCATAAAGAAGCGGCCAGAGGCTGCTCAAACGGGCCCAGTTGTGCAGGTCATCAAGGCTGGTGAGAATCACGTTCTCACTCAGGTCTTGGGTCACCGTGGGGGCGCCGTCGGCGGCACCGGCCACAGGACCGCAGCTGGCCTCGCGCAGATCGCGCAGGGCCTGAATGGAAGGGGACTCTCCGGCCATTGCAGAACGGTCAGTGGATGGGGTCATGGGGTCAGCTCCACTCCAGGGCGCCCTTGCGCCAGGCGTAAGCAAGAGCCACCACGAGAATGGCGATGAAAATCAGCGCTTCGATGAAGGCCAGCAAGCCCAGGCGGTGGAAGGCCACAGCCCAGGGATAGAGGAACACGGTCTCCACATCGAAGATCACGAAGACCAACGCAAACATGTAATAGCGGATGTTGAACTGAATCCAGGCACCACCGATCGGCTCCATGCCCGATTCGTAGGTGAGCTGTCGTTCTCCATCCTGGCTTCGTGGAGCCAGCAGTTTGTTGGTGACCAACGCCAGCACCGGCACGGCTGCTGCGATCAGCAGAAAGCCGAGAAAGGCGTCGTATCCCGGAAGCACAAACATCAAAGGGGCTCCGATCTGCGGGCCAGTCTGGCATTTGCAGCCACCATCTGACGTTTGCCCTGATCACGCCGATAGAGTGATGCAGCCCGGATGAGCGACGGTGAGCGACGAATCACAGGCCCCAGAGAACGTTGTGGCTGCAGACGCTGAATCCGAAGCCCCTCAGGAAGCTCCTGAGACGCCCGCTGAGCAGACGCTCGCCGAGGCAAGTGATCCACGCACGCACCGTTTTGAATGCCGCAGTTGCGGCTATGTGTACGACCCCGAGGAAGGGGTGAAGAAGCTGGCGATCCCCACTGGCACTGCCTTTGAAGATCTGGATGCCGCCAGTTTCCGCTGCCCGGTTTGCCGCAGCAGGGTTGGTGCTTTCCGCGACATCGGCCCCCGTTCCAAGGCCAGCGGCTTCGAGGAGAACCTCAACTACGGCCTGGGGGTCAATCGCCTTACCCCCGGGCAGAAGAATGTTCTGATCTTCGGCGGCCTGCTCCTCGGCTTTGCCTTTTTCCTTTCGCTCTATTCCCTGCGCTGATCGCGTTGCCCCGTTGTATTCCGTGCCCGGTATGTCTTCCTTGCTCAAACCCCTGATCCAGCTCGTGCTGGTGGCCTGCATCGGCTTCGGTCTCGGAGGCTGTGTCACCACCCGGGTTCCCATGGCCACGAGCAGTCCCTGGCAAGTGGTGGACCTCAACACAGACGCCAATCCCTTGGATGTGGCGTTCACCAGCGCTGATCATGGCTTTCTGGTGGGCAGCAACCGCTTGATCCTGGAAACCAACGATGGTGGATCCAGCTGGAACGAACGCAGCCTTGATCTCCCCGACGAGGAGAACTTCCGCCTGCTCAGCATCGCTTTTGAGGGAGACGACGGCTGGATTGCCGGGCAGCCTGGCCTGCTAATGCACACCACCGACGGCGGCCAGAACTGGACTCGCTTGTTCCTGGATACCAAACTTCCAGGCGAGCCTTACCTGATCACCGCTCTGGGTCCTGACAGTGCCGAGTTGGCCACCAACGTGGGCGCGGTCTACCGCACCCGCGACGGCGGCGGCAGCTGGGAAGCGAAGGTGAGCGACGCCGCCGGAGCAGTCCGCGATCTGCGCCGTGGTGCCGATGGCAGTTACGTGAGTGTGAGCAGTCTGGGCAATTTCTATGCCACCTGGACGCCTGGCCAAGACGTGTGGCAAGTGCACCAGCGTGTGAGCAGCCAGAGGCTGCAGAGCATTGGCTACCAGCCCGATGGAAACCTCTGGATGGTGGCTCGGGGGGCACAGATCCGTCTCAATGACACTGCTGAGGACTTCGAGAGCTGGAGCAAGCCGATCATCCCCATCACCAACGGTTATGGGTATATGGACATGGCCTGGTCCAAGGACGGTGCCATCTGGGCCGGAGGCGGCAACGGCACCCTGCTGGTGAGCCGTGATGGAGGCGACAGCTGGGAGCGCGATCCCGAAAGTCGGCAAGCACCGACCAATTTCAACCGCTTTGTGTTCAACGACAGCCAGGGGCAGGAGCACGCCTTCCTCCTCGGCGAGCGTGGCTTGATGCTGCACTGGACGGCGGTGAGCTAAGGGCAACGCTTCGTAACCATGGGTAGGTCCCGGCCGCGATGGCCGGAGCCCTACCCCTAGGATCACCGAGCTGATACGCCCGAAGTCATGGCCGCCGGCTCCACCGGGGAACGCCCGTTTTTTGAGATCATCACCAGCATCCGCTACTGGGTGATCCACGCCATCACACTGCCCTCCATCTTCCTGGCGGGATTCCTGTTTGTGTCCACCGGCCTGGCCTACGACGCTTTCGGAACTCCCCGTCCTGACGCCTACTTCCAGGCCACCGAAAGCAAAGCTCCGGTCGTGAGCCAGCGCTACGAGGGCAAGTCCCAACTCGACGACCGTTTGCAATAAAGCTGAACCATGACCCAATCCCCCGCCACCTCCACGCCGCGCAACTATCCGATCTTCACGGTGCGCTGGCTTGCCGTTCACACACTCGGCGTTCCCACCGTGTTTTTCCTGGGCGCGCTGGCCGCCATGCAGTTCATCCGACGCTGATCCCCTTCCTGACATCCCATGGAGCGCAATCCCAACCCCAACAACCTGCCGGTTGAGCTGAACCGCACAAGCCTCTACCTCGGCTTGTTGGTGGTGTTCACCACGGGCATCCTCTTCTCCAGCTACTTCTTCAACTGAGGACTCCAATCATGAGTGGTAAGAAATCAGGTCTTCCTGACGGACGTATTCCCGATCGTCTTCCCGACGGTCGCCCCGCTGTCGCTTGGCGTTCCCGTTGGACCGAAGGCACCCTGCCCCTCTGGCTGGTAGCCACAGCTGGTGGTATGGCTGTGCTGTTCGTGGTGGGACTGTTCTTCTACGGCTCCTACACCGGTGTTGGTTCCGCCTGATCTTGAAGGGCAAACTTTCTGAAGCCGGCTGTAATGCCGGCTTTTTTTATGCTCAGTGCCCGTAAAAGCTGCGGTACCAGTGTGCAAATTGGGCAATTCCCTCTTCAATCGGAGTGCTTGGCTTGAAGCCCACCCAGGACTCCAGAGCTGACGTGTCAGCAGCCGTCGCCACCACATCTCCTGGCTGCATCGGCTGAAAATCCTTGATCGCTTGACGCCCCAAGGCCTGTTCCATCACCTCGATGAAGCGCAACAGTTCTGTTGGTTGGCTGTTGCCGATGTTGAACACCCGGTGGGGCGCCGCCGCCGTTGACGGATCGGGTGCCAAGGCATCGAAGTTGGGGTTGGCGGTGGCGGGCTTGTCGCAGCAGCGCAGCACCCCTTCCACGATGTCGTCGATGTAGGTGAAATCGCGCTGCATCTTGCCGTGGTTGAACACCTTGATCGGCTCGCCCGCCAGGATTGCCTTGGCGAACAACATCGGCGCCATGTCCGGTCGGCCCCAAGGGCCATACACGGTGAAAAAACGCAGACCGGTGGCCGGCAGCCCATACAAATGGCTGTAGGTGTGGGCCATCAATTCATTGGCCTTCTTGCTGGCGGCATACAGGCTCACCGGATGGTTCACCGGCTGCTGCTCATGGAAGGGCAGATTGCGGTTACCGCCGTACACCGAACTGCTGGAGGCGTACACCAGGTTCTCCACCCCGTGATGCCGGCAACCTTCGAGGATGTTGCCGAAGCCCACCAGGTTGCTCTGGATGTAAGCCGCAGGGTTCTCCAGGGAGTAGCGCACCCCTGCCTGGGCAGCCAGATTCACCACCACCCGGGGCTTCTCCCGGGCAAACAGCTCCTGCAGGGCGTCCGCGGCTTCCAGCGCTTGGTGACAGAAGCTCCAGGCGCCAGGGGCCGCCACGGCTTCGATCTGCTGCAGGCGAGCCTGCTTGAGGGAGGGGTCGTAATAGCTGTTGAGACTGTCGATGCCCACCACGCGGTCGCCACGCTGGAGCAGGCGCTGCGCGAGAGCGGCGCCGATAAAACCGGCAGCCCCGGTGATCAGAATGGGCCTGGCATCCGTGGTCATGCGTCACCGTCTCCCACACGCCAGAGCTGCAAACCTGCCGCGTGGATCGCTTCCCGCGACACCACCGAGCGCGCGTCGAACACCCAGGCGGGCTGACGCATGCGCTGGGCCAGATCAGACCAATCGAGCTGCCGGTACTCGTTCCACTCCGTGAGAATCAAAACACCATCAGCCCCGTCCAGGGCATCGGCCACAGATGCGCTCGGCCACCAGGTGCCTTCGCCGCTGAGAGAGGCCCGGGTGGGGCCGGACTCTGCATCCGGGGCTTCACTCGCGATCAAACCCAGATCGCGGGCAATCTGCTCAGACTCCACTTTGGGATCATGGATGGCCAACTGCGCTCCTTCTTCCAGTAGATCCCTGGCGATACGGATCGCCGGCGCTTCGCGGGTGTCGTTGGTGTCGGCCTTAAAGGCAAAGCCAAGAATCGCCAGGCGCTTGCCGGTCACAGTGCCGAACAGCTTTTGCACCACCGTGCGGGCGATGCGGTGCTGTTGCCAACTGTTCAGATTCACCACGGATTCCCAGTAGTCGGCCACCTCGGGCAAGCCGAAATGGCGACAGAGGTACACCAGGTTGAGGATGTCCTTCTGAAAGCAGCTCCCCCCAAAGCCTGGGCCGGCATTCAGGAACTTGGGACCGATACGACTGTCGGTACCGATCGCCCGGGCCACCTCACGCACATCGGCGCCAGTGGCTTCGCAGAGAGCTGCGACGGAGTTAATCGAGCTGATCCGCTGAGCAAGGAACGCATTGGCCGTGAGCTTGGAGAGCTCACTGCTCCACAGATTGGTGCGCAGGATGCGCTCCTGGGGAACCCAATGGCCGTAGACGGACGCCAACGCATCAATCGCTTCCGGATGCTCACCACCGATCAACACGCGGTCGGGTGATTCGAGATCCCGAACTGCGGTGCCTTCGGCCAGGAATTCGGGATTGGACAGCACCGCAAAACTGCGGGGCTCCCCGTGATCGGATTGCTGCGCTGCCGAAAGGATGGCTTTCACGGCCTCGGCGGTGCGCACCGGCAAGGTGCTTTTCTCCACCACGATGGTGTGCCCCTGGGCGGACTTGGCAACCTGGCGAGCGCAGGCCTCAACCCAGCGCAGATCGCTGGCCTGGCCTGCGCCCAGGCCTTTGGTTTTGGTGGGGGTGTTCACGGAAATGAACACCATGTCGGCAGCGGCGATCGCTTCATCCACCGCCGTGGAAAAGCGCAGATTTCGGCTGCGGGCGCGGCCCACCACGGCATCGAGGCCGGGCTCATACACCGGCAGCTTGCTGAGATCCGGGTCATTCCAGGCGTCGATGCGCGCCTGGTTGATGTCCACCACGGTGACTTGAATGTCGGCGCAGCGATCAGCAATCACCGCCATGGTGGGGCCGCCCACATAGCCGGCACCGATGCAGCAGATGGAGCGGATGGGAGCAGCAGGCATCGGTGAGGGCAGTCGGCGCCAAGAATCGCTGAAGGTTATCGCTCTTCCTCACTTTCCAGACTGGATTTTGGGGCGCTGTGCAGGATGGTCACGATTGCAGCTGGATCGGAGAGAGGCAGGCGCTGGTCGCCGCCTTCACGCAAGAGAGGTTTGAGGCACACCACCCCGCTGGCCGCTTCTTCATCACCGATCACGGCGGCCCAGGGAGCGCCGCTGCGATCAGCACGCTTGAACTGCTTGCCGAACGCGGCACCGGAGCCATCCAGCTCCACCGCCACACCGGCCAGGCGCAGGCTGCGGGTGAGACTGAGAGCCACGGCTTCAGCGGCTTCGCCGCGATTGACCACATACACCTCCGGCGGCGCTGACATGGTGAGCTGGGCAGCGGCTCCGGCAGGATCCGCCTTGGCCGCAGCCTCAAGCACCAGCAGCAAGCGCTCCATGCCCAGAGCCCAGCCGATCGCGGGGGTGGCCGGGCCTCCAAGCTGCTCCACCAGGCCGTCGTAGCGGCCACCGCCGCAGACCGTGGCCTGAGCTCCGAGCTGATCGCTGGTGATCTCAAAGGCGGTGTGGCCGTAGTAATCCAGACCCCGCACCAGCCGAGTATTGAGCTTGAAGGGAATCCCCAGCTGATGCAGCAGAGCCTGCACCTGCGCAAAGCGCTGGGCACTTTCGGGGCTCAACGCCTCCAACAAGGTGGGGGCGTCCGCCAACAGAGCCTGGGTGGCCTTGTTCTTGCTGTCGAGGATGCGCAGGGGATTGGTGGTGAGGCGTTGCTGAGAATCAGCATCAAGCTGGTCCCGGCGAGCCTCGAGCCAGGCCACAAGCTCAGCGCGATAGCACTGGCGATCCTCAGGGGTGCCGAGGCTGTTGATTTCCAGCTCCAGGCCCTGCACACCGAGAGCCGCCAGCAGATCCCAGGCAAGAGCGATCGCCTCCACGTCGCTGCGAGCACTGCTGACGCCCAGGCACTCCACACCGATCTGATGGAACTGGCGCTGGCGGCCGGCCTGGGGGCGCTCGTAGCGGAACATCGGTCCGGCATACCAGAGCTTCTGGGCACCCTGGTTCAGAAGACCGTGCTGCATCGCCGCCCGCACCACGGACGCCGTGCCCTCCGGCCGCAGGGTGCAGGAGCGCTCCCCACGATCCAAAAAGCTGTACATCTCTTTGCCCACCACATCGGTGCCCTCACCGATACCGCGGGCGAACAATTCAGTGACCTCCAGCAGAGGCGTGCGGATCTCCTCGACCCCAGCCCGGCGAAAGTGGTCACGGGCGACGGCTTCGACCGCCTGCCAGCGGCGGGTCTGCTCCGGCAGCAGATCGACCATGCCGCGCAGGCTCTGCAGCTGACTCACACAACACCTGAGATCGCAGATCAGTCTGCCCTTCGATGGCCACAGAGTTTGTTTTCTGCCATAAGGTCAATCCATGGCGCAGCTTCTGGTCACTGGGGGTGCCGGATTCATCGGCAGCCACACCTGCGTGGTTCTGCTCGAAGCAGGGCACGACTTAATCGTGCTGGATGATTTCAGCAACAGCTCGCCGATCGCCTTGACGCGCGTGGCAGAGCTGGCTGGGCTGACTTCCTCTGAGCGATCCAGCCAACGCCTCCGACCGGTGCGTGGGGACATCAGAGACGCCCGTTGTCTTGAGCAGGTCTTCAGCGACGCAGCTGCACACTTACGCCCGATTGAGGCCGTCGTGCATTTCGCAGGCCTCAAAGCCGTGGGGGAGTCCGTACAGAACCCTCTGCACTACTGGGATGTGAACGTGGGTGGCACGGTGAGCCTGCTGAAGGCGATGCAGGAGTTCGGATGCCGCACCCTGGTGTTCAGCAGCAGCGCCACCCTCTACGGCTATCCCGAGGCGGTACCGATCAAAGAAGGCGCACCGATCCAACCGATCAATCCCTACGGACACACCAAAGCCGCGGTTGAACGCCTGCTGAATGATCTGGCAGCCAGCGCCCCGGAACAGTGGCGGATCGGCTGCCTGCGTTACTTCAACCCCGTCGGCGCCCATCCCTCCGGTCGCATCGGCGAAGACCCCCTCGGGCGCCCCAACAATCTCTTCCCCTTTGTGAGCCAGGTGGCCGTGGGCCGTCGGCCCGAGATCGCCGTGTTCGGAGGCGACTGGCCCACAACCGATGGCACCTGCATTCGCGATTACATCCACGTGATGGATCTGGCGGAGGGACATCGCGCCGCCTTAGACACCCTGTTGCAGGAGTCCCCCCAGGTGCTCACCCTCAACCTCGGCAGCGGCCATGGAGCCTCGGTGCTGGAGGTCATCCAGGCGTTCGAGACGGCCTGCGGACGGCCCATCCCCCACAGCATCCAGCAACGTCGTGCGGGCGATGCGGCGATCACGGTGGCCGATCCAGCAGCAGCCAAGGAGCGGCTGGGATGGAGCACGCGGCGCAATCTCCACGACATCTGCCGCGACGGCTGGGCCTGGCAGTCAGCCAATCCTTCGGGATACGGGCCGGATCCAGCGAACGCATGAGCAGCCTTGTGCTGGCTGGCGGTGGCCACAGCCACGCCTTGCTGCTGCGCCGCTGGGCGATGCAACCCCACCAGCGCCCTCCCGGCTTGATCACCCTGGTGAGCCGAAGCAGCACAGCGCTTTACTCAGGCATGGTGCCAGGGCTGATTGCCGGTCTGTACGAGCTGGAGTCGGTTGCGATCGATCTGCGTGCCCTGGCGGACCAGGCCGGGGTGGCCCTGGTGGTGGCCGAGATCACTGGCCTGGATCCAGTGGCGCGGCGCCTGCAGCTCAAGCAACGCCCTGATCTCAGCTACGAATGGCTCAGCCTCAACCTCGGGGCCATCACCCGTCAGGCTGCCGGAGCAGAGAGCGCTCTGATGCCGATCAAACCTCTGGAGCCGGCCTTGGCTTACCTCGGCGCTCAGGATCGGCACACCCTGGATGCAAGCGCTGCAGACGCACCTTTCCGCGTTGTCGGCAGTGGACTGGCCGCCGTGGAAACGGTGCTGGCGCTGCGGCAACGCTGGCCCCACCGTGCACTGGAACTGCAGGTGCGCGCCGGGCACCTGCACCCATCGCTGCATGAGGCCTTGCAACGCGCTGGTGTGCATCAGCTCAGCGGCGAGGCCCCATCCAGCGCCAGCACAGGACTGTTGTGCACCGGCAGCAGCGCCCCTCCCTGGCTGGCCTGCAGCGGTCTACCCTGCGATCCCGCCAGCGGCAGGGTGCTCACCGACTCCACGCTGCAGGTGACAGGGCACCCGCAACTGTTCGCTGCCGGCGACTGTGCCGAGATCACGTCAGACCCCAGACCCGCCTCTGGCGTTTGGGCTGTGCGTGCCGCCAGTCCCCTGGCGCGCAATCTGGAGGCGGCAATCCGGGGCCAACGGCTGCAACCCTGGCGCCCCCAGCGCAGAGCCCTGCAGCTGCTCGGCGGCTTCCGCAACGGTCAACCAACGGCCTGGGCCTTGCGCGGCAGCCAGCTGATCGGTCCCCACCCCCTGCTCTGGCGCTGGAAGCGCCGCATCGATGCCCGCTTCATGGCCCTGTTCCGCCGCCCATCGGCCATGCAGAGCAACGCAGCGATGGCCTGTCGGGGCTGCGCAGCCAAACTTCCGGCCGCGCCGCTGGAGCAGGCGCTGCGAGACGCCGGTCTGGCCGGCGATCAAGTGCAGCCCGAGGATGCCGCGCTTCTCCCCATCCAGACTGATGCACCAGACAACGCTTTGATTCAGAGCGTGGATGGGTTCCCGGCCCTGGTCAGCGATCCCTGGCTCAACGGCCGACTCACCGCCCTGCATGCCTGCTCCGATCTCTGGGCCTGCGGCGCACGGGTGCTGGCCGCCCAAACGGTGGTGACCCTCCCCCAGGCGGTGCCTGCAGAGCAGGCCTCCCTCCTGAGTCAGACCCTGGCCGGCATCCGTTCAGCCCTCGACCCCCAAGGCACACCGCTGATCGGCGGCCACACCCTGGAGAGCCGGGAGGGCATGGCCGCAGCTCCCCTGAGCCGATCCCTCCAGGTCAGCCTGAGCGTGACCGGCCAGTGTGCGCACGGGTTCTGGCAGAAAACGACCCTGCAGGCTGGCGATCATCTGCTGATCAGCCGGCCGCTTGGCACCGGCGTACTCTTCGCCGCGGCCATGGCCGGAGCAGCCCGGCCCACAGCCCTCGACACCGCGCTGGAGCAGATGGCCACGAGCCAGCACCCCTTGCTGGATGCGCTTCTCAAGCTCACGCAAGAGCAGCCTGGGGCCATCCACGCCGCCACTGACATCACCGGCTTCGGCTTGCTTGGCCATCTCGGCGAAATGCTGAGCAATCCAAGCCTGCGGGTGACCCTGACAGCGAACGCGATTCCTGCTCTGCCCCAGGCCCTGGAGCTTCTGGAGGCGGGTCACGCCAGCAGCCTGGCCCCTGCAAACCGCAACGCCTGGAGCCTGCTCGACCCAACGAAACAAGGCGAGCCGCCTGTGGCCCTGATCCTCGGCGACACCCCCAGCGTGAGCGCACGGTCTCGCGCGTTGCTGGAGCTGCTCGTGGACCCGCAAACCTGCGGCCCACTGCTGATCAGTGTGGCGCCAGAGGTGAGTCAGCGTCTCGAGAACGATCCAATGCAGCCCTGGCGCCGGATCGGCGTTGTGCATTCAGCAAAGGCGCCATCGCCCTGACGGATCAGCGATCGATGGGCTCGATCGGTGCCAGGCGTGGATCGAGGATTTTGGGGCCCATGCCGGCGAACTTCACCGCGATCGACACCTTTTCGCCACTGCCGAAGGTGTGCGTGACCTCGCCTTCCCCGAAGCTGCTGTGCAGCACCCGGTCACCCACGCTCCAACGCTTGCCTGGAGCCGGGCCGGCCTGACGACGGCGCACCGCGTTGGCAGGGGCGCTGCTGGGTTGGTCTCGATCCACTCGGGTAAGGCGGTCTAACCGTTGTTCCCGACGGATCGCTGCTCCGCCTGAGCGGGGAATCTCCCCCTGCACCAACGCTTCCGGCAACTCAGAGAGAAACACGCTCGGCACCGCCGGTTCGCGCATGCCGCCCCAGAGGCGCCGCTCGCTGGCATGGGAGAGGAACAGACGCTCTTTGGCCCGGGTGATGCCCACATAACAGAGTCGCCGCTCTTCCTCCAGCGAAGCGGGATCGTCGAGGGAGCGATAACTGGGGAACAGCCCCTGCTCCAGGCCCACCAGGCACACCACAGGAAATTCCAGCCCCTTGCTGCTGTGCAGGGTCATCAGGGTGACGCGATCAGCGGCGGTGTCCTTGCTGTCCGCATCGCTGGCCAGAGCTGCGGAGGCCAGAAAACCCTCGAGATCCCCCTCGTCGTTCTCCTCCTGGTACTGCAGTCCTGCGTTCACCAACTCCTGCAGGTTGCGCCGGCGTTCCTCCGCCTCATCGGTGCCTTCAGTGATCAGTTCGCTCACGTAGCCGCTGCGCTCCATCACCTGCTGAATCAGGTCGGAGGGAGTCGTGTTGTGAAGCTGTTCACGCAAGCCGTTGATCAGTTCACAGAACTGCAGCAATCCCTTGGCGGAGCGACCACCGAGGGAGCGCACCGCTTCGGGATCACTCACCACATCCCAGAGGGGAATGCCCAGTTGATTGGCCGCATCGGTGAGCCGCTGAATCGTGGTTTTGCCGATCCCCCGTTTGGGCACATTGATCACCCGCAACAGACTCACGGTGTCGGCCGGGTTGATCAGCAGGCGCAGGTAGCCGAGCACGTCCTTGATTTCACGACGGTCGTAGAAGCGCAGACCACCTACCACCACGTAAGGGATCCGCCAGCGCACCAGGGATTCCTCCAGCGCACGCGACTGGGCATTGGTGCGATAAAGGCAAGCCATGTCCCCCCAGGTGAGTTCGGGGTTGGCCGCCTCCATCATCCGCAGTCGATGCACCACGGCTTCGGCCTCAGCGATCTCATCGTCACAGCGGGTGAGCGAAATCAGCTCCCCCTCGCCGCGGGTTGGACGCAGCACCTTGTCGATGCGCTCGCTGTTGTTGGCGATCAAGGCATTGGCGGCCTCGAGGATGGTGGCTGTGGAGCGATAGTTCTCCTCAAGCTTCACCATGGTGCGGGTGGCCTCGTCGGACTGCTGATCACCAAAGTCGTCCTGAAAGCCCATCAGGATCGTGAAGTCCGCCGCCCGGAAGCTGTAGATGCTCTGATCGGCATCGCCCACCACAAACACCGAACGTCCAGCCCAGTTGTTGTAAACCTGGGGATCCTTGCCATCGGTCACCAGCAGCTTGATCAGCTCGTACTGGGTGCGGTTGGTGTCTTGGTATTCATCCACCAACACGTGGGCGAAGCGTCGGTGCCAGTAACTGCGCACCTGTTCGTTCTGCTGCAGAAGCTGCACGGGCAGCAACAGCAGATCATCGAAATCAAGGGCATTGTTCGCCGCCAGGGCCTTGCGGTAGCGCCGGTACACATCGGCGGTGAGCTTGCCCCGCTGACCCTCGGCATTGGCCTCGAGTTGATCGGGCAGCCACCCCTGATTCTTGGCGTTGCTAATCGCCCAACGGGTTTTTTTGGGTTCGAAGCGCTTGGGGTCAAGCTGAAGCTCCTGGGTCACGATCTCCTTCACCAGGCTCTGGGCATCGGCCTCGTCGTAGATGGAGAACTGCTTGGTCCAGGTCAGACCCTCGCTGTCTTTGAACTTATCGATGTCGTAACGCAGCATCCGCGCGAAGAGGGCGTGGAACGTGCCGATCCACAACTCCTTGGTGACCTCCCGGTAAATCCGTGAACGCAGCTGACGTTGCTCCACCGGCGGCAGGGTGCTCCAAGGTTGGCCGTACTGGCTCTGCGCCAGACGCTGGGCCAAGAGGAGCTCCAAACGCTCCTTCATCTCCCGTGCGGCCTTGTTGGTGAAGGTCACCGCCAGGATCTGGGCGGGATCGGCACCATGCTCACCAATCAGATGGGCAATCCTGTGCGTGAGTGCCCGGGTCTTGCCACTGCCGGCACCGGCCACCACCAGCAAAGGACCCTCATGGTGATCCACCGCCCGGCGCTGGGCGTCGTTGAGTCCGGCAAGAAAGCTCATGGGGCGATGGTACGGGCATTGTCTTTGGGACGTGCCACACCCGGCATCCAGGCCAGAGCCAGGAGGTAACCGGTGATCACCTGCTGCAAGGAGGTTTTCAACAGGGTGGACTCCACCAGAGACGACATCAGGATGAACACAGCACAGGCCAGAGCGAGCCTGCACAGCGGCCCCTGATCCCCGGCCAATCCCTGAAACAGGCGTTGAAACGTGAACCCCAAGGCGATCAGCAGCAGCACCAGGCTCACAAGCCCGTGATCAGCGAGCACCTGCAGAAACACATTGTGCGCGTGGGGAATCCCCGTGGTGTACCCGGGAAGAAACACCTTGCTGGCGCAATACTCCGACACCCGGTCATACCCCTGGCCGGTGAACAGATCAGGGCCCGAGCGCAGGGAGCGCAGCACGAAGCACTGAGCCACGCGGGCACGCCCGGCATCGCTGGGATTCAGGTTCGCCAACGGGCTGGAGGGGGCATACAGCAGCAGGTTGAACACCAGGCTCAGGCTGAGAACGGCAGCCGCCAGGGCCCGGCCATGGCGAGCCACCCACTGGCGACGCTGCCAACACAGTTCAGCCCCGACCACAGCGAGAATCGGAAAGAGCAGCGCAGCCCGCGAGCCCGTGCCAAAGGCCAACACAAAGCTGAGCGCAGCGATCAGCGCCGCCCCACGGGACCACCAGACCCGCATCTCCCAGCGGGACAGCCCGTAACCCACGAGGGCCAGCAGGCCATACAGGTATCCGCTGCGGTTGATGGTGATTTTCTGGATGCGAAGGGCTTCCTGCGGCAGACGATCACGCAGAACAGACCAGGGAATGACATCAAGATTGCCGTTCAGTCGATCGAATTCCACAAACGGAAGCGACACCACAACGGTGCCCAGCACCATCCAGAGAGCCAGGGGCCATTGCGCCGGTGACTGGCGCAGGCCTGCGGCGAACGCCAGCAACACGAGGATGAGATCGGTGGGCGCCGCCACGCTCACCGGATGAATCACAGCGCCCACGCTCACCGCCAGAACACCGAGCAGTACGGCATAGGCCGGTTGCCCCGGCACGTTCCCCAGCAGCTTGAAGCCGCACCAGAGCGCCAGGATCCAGATCATCCCCGCTGGATCACCGCTGCGCTGCCACGCCAGCCCGAGGAGGGAAAGCGGCAGCAACAGATCCAGCCAAGGGGAGGCCAGGCGTTGGGGCAATCCTGTCAATCGTTATCGCTCTTGTGCTTCCAAGCCTGCCAGAGATGAACCACAGCATTCCTGTCGTGGCCGAGAATGCCGACCAACTTGATCCTGCGATCGTGTCCGCACTCACCCGCTGCCTGCAAGAGGAGGCTGCCGCCATCGCGGCGGCAGCGGCACGGCTCCATGCGGACCAAGTGGAGGGAGCGTTGACCCTGCTGGAGCGCTGTGCAGACCGCAAGGCCAAATTGGTGATCACGGGCGTGGGCAAAAGCGGCATCGTGGCCCGCAAGATCGCCGCCACCTTCTCCTCCATCGGCCTGATGGCCCTCTACCTCAACCCCCTCGATGCCCTGCACGGCGATCTCGGGGTGGTGGCGGCCGACGATGTCTGCCTGCTGCTGTCCAACAGTGGCGAAACCGCCGAGCTGCTCGATCTGCTGCCCCACCTCAAACGGCGTGGCACAGCCCGGATCGCATTGGTGGGACGCGCCGATTCCTCCCTCGCCCGCGGCAGCGATGTGGCCCTCGACGCCTCCGTGGATCGGGAGGTCTGCCCCCTGAACCTCGCCCCCACGGCCAGCACCGCCGTGGCCATGGCCATCGGCGATGCCCTGGCCGCGGTGTGGATGGAACGGCGCGGCATCTCGCAGGCAGACTTTGCCTTGAACCACCCAGCTGGTGCCCTCGGCAAGCAGCTCACGATGACCGTGGCCGACCTGATGGTTCCTGTTGCCCAACTGCCATCGATCACTCCTGCCACACCGCTGGCCGAGGTGATCAGCGGCCTCACCCAAGGGGCAATCGGCAGTGGCTGGGTGGAAGATTCCAGCCAACCGGGTCGCCTGCAGGGACTGATCACCGACGGCGATCTGCGCCGAGCCCTGCGTGATCACGGTCCGGAACGCTGGCCGACGCTCACCGCTGGTGAACTGATGACAGCAGACCCGATCACCGTGTCGGCCGACCTTCTGGCGGTGGAAGCGATCCAGCGCATGGAGCACAACCGACGCAAGCCGATCTCCGTACTGCCAGTGGTGGACGAGAAGGATGGGCTGCTCGGCCTGTTGCGTCTGCACGATCTCGTTCAGGCCGGATTGGCCTGATGCGACACCTGCAGCGCGAATGGCGGTGGCGCAAACGGCGCCAACAACTGGCCGACATCCAGCTGTTGGTGCTGGATGTGGATGGAGTGCTCACCGATGGCGGCCTCTGGTTCAGTGCCGACGGGCAGCTGCAGAAACGCTTCGATGTGCGTGATGGCCTTGGCATCCGTTTGCTGCAACAGGCCGGCCTGCAGCTGGCTTTTCTCAGCGGCGGCCAGGGAGGTGCCACGGAAGTGCGGGCCCGCCAACTGGGCATCAGGCACTGCCTGGTGGGGATCAAGGACAAGCCACCCGCCCTGGCCGCACTCCAGCAGGAGCTGGGCATCGCGCCCCGGCAAACGGCCTTTCTCGGCGATGACCTCAACGACCTGGCCGTCAAGGGGCACGTGGGGCTGCTGCTGGCCCCAAGCGACGCCTGCCGCCCTTTGCGGCATCAGGCCGATGCCGTGCTGCAGAACCGTGGCGGGCACGGCGCGGTGAGGGAACTGGCCGAGCGCATCCTGCAGGCGCGAGGTAACTGGGAGATCCTGCGCCGCCAGGGATGGCGAGACCGCAATGACTGAATCATCCCCAGTCCTCGGCCACTTCCTGCTGGGCGTCGGCGCCCAGAAAGCCGGCACCTCATGGCTGCATCAGCAGCTGCAGGCCAGGGGCGATACCGACTTCGGCGTGTTGAAGGAATACCACGTGCACGATGCCCGCACCCTGCCGGCTCTGGCCCGATTCCGGCGCATTGAGATGTCCCTGAGCCGGCCGCGCAGCTGGATCCAGCCGCGCAGCTGGATGCGTCAGCTGTTCATCCGCCAGCCGGGCCTTTACTACGACTATTTCGCCTGGTTGCTGCGCCGCAACGGCGGCAAGGCCAGGCTCACCGGCGACATCACGCCGTCGTATGCCGCCCTCTCGGCTGACACCCTCCAGAGCATTCAGGCCAGCTTCCAGCAACGGGGCATTGCGGTGAAGCCCGTGTTCCTGATGCGGGATCCGATCGAACGGCTGATCTCCAGCCAACGCATGAAGCAGCGCAAACTCGGCCAGCGGGATGCTGCAAGCGAAATCGCCGCCCTGCGCCGGCGGGTGCGTAAGGCTCCCGGACTGCGCAGTGGATACGGCCGCACGCTGCACAATCTCAATGAGAGTTTCGGGCTCGAGCACTGCTATCTCGGCCTCTACGAAACCCTCTTCCAACGCGAGTCCTACGCCGAACTCTGTGGATTCCTGAACCTTCCCTACGCCGAACCGGCCTGGCACCAGCGGGTGAACGTGAGTGCCACCGGCAACGTGATACCTGACGACCTTCTGGCTGCGATGGGCAGCCTGCTGGCCGACGACCTCAGGGCTGTGGAGCAGCTGTTTCCATACGTGGATCTGGAGCGGCACTGGCCGACGGCAAGCCGCTGGTGCCGCTGACCCCAACCGGCGCACAGCGCCGAAGCTGGGCATAGGGCGCTTCCAGATCCACGGCTTCACAGCGGTAACCGGCAGCTTCTGCCTGTTGCTGCAGGCGGTTGAGACGGGGACGGGAAGCACGGGCACTGCCGCTGTCGGCCAGCCAGAGCTGGGAAGGTGCTGGACGGCTGATCAAAGCCCGTTGCAGCGCATCGCCATCGCCCCAGGGAACGGGCGGCGGATCCATCCGCCCGGCCGCCGTCTCCATGCGATCACTGAGATTGAACAAACGGGCCCGTCGCGAGTAGCGATGCGGTTCAGCCTGCAGCTGGCGACTGAGCAACTGGAATTGGTTGGATTCCCGTGCCACCTGCCCGCTCAGGGCAGGATCCAGATCGGCAAAGCTGTGCCACCACCAGCTCAGCAGCAGCAAAACCAGGGCCGAGCCTCCAAGCCATTGGCCGAGCCGATTGAGGGGAAGAGCCGCGGCCCGCAGCGCCAACCAGGGGATCAACGCCGGCAGCAGCACCACGAAATAACGGCTGAAGGCCAGGGGCTTAAAGAACGACACCGCCACCACGGCCAGCACCATCAAGAGCGAAGGGATCAAACCACTGCGGTCGGCCGCAGGCCAGTCGCCCGCTGCGACTCTGCTGGTGGGGTGACATCCCCAGCGCTGAATCGCCGCCAAAACGAGCAGCAATACGACCAACTTGGGCAGCGGCCACAATCCCAACCCCCTCGCCAGGGTGTCTTCCAGCAGGGCGAAATCCGGGGTACCGATCCAGGCCCCCGTGCCACTGCGCAGCAGGTAGGCCGAGGCCACCACGATCCAGAGCAGCGAGGGCACAAGCGCCCCAGCCCCAACCCCGGCCAGAGGCCAGCGCCGCCTGCTGGCGTCCCAGAGGCTCGTCAGCGCGAACAGAAACAGTCCATAGAAATGGGTGCAGGCCGCCAGGGCCACGGCAAGGCCGTAGAGCAGCGGCCGCTGACGCTGGCGCCACCACCAGGCCAACGCCACCAGCAACACCAACAGGGCATAGCCCTTGCCTTCGATTGCAAAGCGCACGGGGTAAGGCGAGCAGAAAGCGAACAAGGCCGCTAGCGCCATCGCCAGGCGCGGGCGGACCGAAGTCAGACGTCCGGCCTGGGCGGTGATCACCAAACCTCCGGCGAGATACGTCACCCAGGAGAACAGGCGCAGCGTGACCGCTGAAGGGGTCAGCAGCTGCCCCCAGATCCAGAGCAACGAGTAATAAAAGGGCGGATGGGTGTCCCGACTGAGCATCTGGAGCAGGGCGGGGTAGCTGGGCTGAAAGCTTTTGCCGGTGGTGTAAAGCTCGTCGGTCCAGAGGCCCGTGGCGTCGATCAACCCGAGCGCTCTGAACGCAAAGGCAGCACACACCAGCAGCACCAGAAGCGGCAGCCAGCGCTTCATCGCAGTCCCTCCAGCACCTGGTCCCGGGAGCGACGCAGGGCCTCCCCCAGCAGCGGTCCGGGTTGGAGGCCCTCGGCGATCAAGTCGTTGGCGCTGACCGCGGCGGTGGCATGCCGCCAGCGCCCCCACCAACGCAGCAACGGACGCCAGCAGAGTGGGGCTTCCACGGCAGCCAGCGCCACCACCGGCGCCGGCCAGTTGGCCTGTTCAAGGCGCGCCGTCCACTCCCGCGCACCCCACTGCCGCCACGGCTGGGGCAACACCTCCTGCTCCAACCACTGCCGCAGCTCTTGCAGCTGCTCCAGCCAGCGCAGTTGCTGGATGGGAATCTGCAGGCGCTGGGCCAGAGCGACGGGTTCCCCAGCCGCGGCGATCAAGGCACTCAGCAACGGCAGTTGCAGGCGGGCGGCCCGCCGCAGTCTGCGGCTGAGCTTGACCTTGCTCTGCAACAACGGATCCAGCAGGGGCAGCGCCGACCAGTGCTGGAGCAAGGCCAGAGCCTGCGGCCAGGGTTCCCGCTCCAGCAGCAGATCAAGCTCCATGCGCAGGCGCGTGCCCAAGGCCGGAGGCACCCGATCGAGAGCATCGCCTTGCCGCCAGGCCCAGGGCCAGCGCTCCAGCGTGGTCTGAAGCTGCTGCAGAGATCCCGAGTCCAGCTCGAATCCAAGCCGGGCGCCGTAACGGGCAGCCCGGATCACACGGGTTGGATCATCGGCAACGCTGGCTGCATGCAGAAGCACCAACTGGCGTGCAGCCAGGTGGGCGAGGCCGCCGTGGGGATCGAGCAGCTGCTGGCTGCCATCAGCCTGCAACACCAACGCCATGGCATTCACCGTGAAGTCCCGGCGCCAGAGATCGTCTTCGAGGGGTCCTGGCTGCACCACAGGGTTCTCCCCAGGAGCGGGATAGCACTCCTGGCGGGCAGCAGCCAGATCGATCAGCACGCCATCCAGCCTCAGCTCCGCCGTGCCGTAGCGCTCATGCAGCTGCAACCACGACACCCGTTCAGTGCCGAGCCGTTGCTGCAAACCAAGGGCCACGGCGGAGCAGGATCCCTCCAGCACCAGATCGAGGTCCGGCAGCCCCTGCCAGGAGGCACCGTGGAGTTGATGCCGGAGGGCATCGCGAACGGCACCTCCCACCAACGCCAAGCGACCGTGGCCCTGAAGCCGCACCTGCTCAGCAAGGGCCGGCGTCAGGTCCGGGGGAATGCCCGGAAGCGCAAGGCGAGGGATCGCGCCCATGGCTAGGTCCGAGCCATGCGGCGCGCCTCCTCCAGCTGCTCCGGTGTATCTACCGACAACGACGTTCCCTCCACGCTGAAGGTGGCGATCGTGTGACCGGCTTCGATCAGGCGCAGCTGCTCCAGGCGCTCAAGATCCTCAAGGGGAGAGGCCGGCAGCTGATCCCATTGAGCCAGCACATCGGCGCGGAAGCCGTACATGCCCACATGGCCCCAGTACGGCGCATGGCGATGCCAGTCAGCGGGATCGACATCGCGAACGTGGGGGATCGCGGAACGGGAGAAATACAACGCCCGGCCGTCGTGGGCCACCAGGGTCTTCACCACAGCCGGGTTGTGGATGGTGTCCGCGCTCAAGCGGTAGATCGGTGTGACCACGGCCGGCACCGGCTCACGCCGCCCGAATTCCTCAACCATCGCCGTGACCACGGCGGGATCGAGAAAGGGCTGGTCTCCCTGCACATTGATCACCGCCGTGCACAACAACCTGTGCGCCCTCTGAACCGAGTCGTATGCATCAGCCTGCTCACCCCAGGCCAGCGCCACCAGCTGGTCGGCCACCGAGGCGATGCGCTCGCTGCCGGAACTGCAAGACTCCGCCGTCATCAGCACCGGGAAGCCCCACCCCTGCGCCAGCTGCTGCAGCCGAGAGCTGTCCGTGCAGAGCACCACGGCTGCAGGCCCAGCGGCCTGGGCGCAGCGTTCCAGCACCCGCTGAATCATCGGCTTACCGCCGATGTCAGCCAACACCTTGTCGGGCAGGCGGGAGGAGGCCAGCCGGGCTGGCACCGCCACCACTGAACGCTGAATCGCCATGGCCATCAGTCCCAGAGCTTCATGGCGTCATCGCGGGCCGCAAACCATTCCGCCGCAAGCGGCCCACCCATCGTGCGCTGCTCCCGGAACCAGGGACCGCCGAGGGTCCAGTGCAGCAGGCGCGGTCCACCCTCCTGGGCCGCCGCCGTTGGTGGCGCCTGCACATCCACCAGATGGTTCCAACCGCCATCCAGAGCGCCAATCTCGTGGTCGCCCTCCAGCCAGTGGAAGCGGTGCAGCTCCAAGCCGCTGGCCGTGTTCACATAATCCACGCTGAGCTTGGTGCAACGGCTGCAGTTGAGCAGCATCAACGAACTCCAGTTTTTCTTGGGGTAAGCGCTTTGCACTTCACCCAGAAATTTCACCGTTTCACCGGGCACGTGCTCGTGCTGCACACACATCGCCCCGTAGCGGTCATCCCGCTGATCCCAGAGCTGCTTGATATCTCCACGGCAGAGCATGTCGCAGTCCATGAACACCGCCCAGCCCTCGTATCCCATCAGATAGGGCACCAGGAAGCGGGTGAAGGAAAAGGCTGTGCTCTGTTTCGGGTCCCGCTGGCGCCGGTACAGCCCCTGCGCCTCCAGCTGGGGGGTCACCAGGGGCGTGATCGCCAGCGGCGATGAGCTGTGCTGGTAGAGGCTGTCGATCAGCACATTGGTGGCAGCCCGCTCGCGCGGGTCGTAACCGATGAAAATCGGAATCGGAGCGAGGGTGGTCACCGGCTGGCCAGATCTGGGCGCAGATTACGGCCCGCTCCAGCATGAGGCCTAGGCTTTCGGCCCTGGAAGCACAACCATGGCAGCGCGGCAGGTCAGTCTTGGATCGATCACCTTCGCCAACGACGCGCCCTTCGTGCTGATCGGCGGCGTGAACGTGCTGGAGTCGCAGCAGTTCGCCCTCGATGCAGCGGCGGTGTACGCCGATGTCTGCCGCCGGCTCTCCATCCCCCTCGTCTTCAAAGCGTCCTTCGACAAGGCCAATCGGTCTTCAATTCATTCCTTCCGTGGCCCCGGGCTGAGCGATGGTCTGGCGATGCTGCAGGCCGTCAAGGACACCCACGGCATCCCCGTAATCACCGACGTGCACACCCCGGAGCAGGCCGCCCCGGCCGCGGAGGTGTGCGACATCATCCAACTGCCCGCCTTTCTGGCCCGCCAGACGGATCTGGTGCAGGCGATGGCAGGAACCGGCGCCGTGATCAACATCAAGAAACCGCAGTTTCTGAGCCCATCTCAGATGGCGAATGTGGTGGAGAAGTTCCGCGAATGCGGCAATGAGCAGCTGCTGATCTGCGAGCGCGGCAGCAACTTCGGCTACGACAACCTGGTGGTGGACATGCTCGGTTTCGGCGTGATGAAGCGCTGCTGCGATGACCTGCCCTTGATCTTTGATGTCACCCACGCGTTGCAGTGCCGTGATCCCGGTGGCGCCGCCTCGGGAGGTCGCCGCAGTCAGGTGCTGGATCTCGCCCGCGCCGGGATGGCCGTAGGCCTGGCAGGCCTGTTCCTCGAGGCCCATCCCGATCCGAGCCAGGCGCGCTGCGATGGACCGAGCGCCCTGCCGCTCCATCAGCTCGAGCCCTTCCTCAGCCAGCTCAAGGCTGTGGACGACCTGGTGAAATCCCTGCCAGCCCTCACCATCCAATGATGCTGGCCGCCAGTCAGCCATGGCTGCTGGCCTACAACCGGATCAGCCACGGGGTGGTGCTGTCGCTGGTGGGCATCACCGTGTTGGCCCTGCTGGTGATCGCGATCCGCGACACGCACCCCCCAACGCGCAGCGAGCCTCCTCTTCAGCGGAGGCTCGTGCAGTGGATGCGCCAGCACCCGCTGGTGAGTGTGCTGTTTGCGGCTTACACCGCAGCGATGGTGCATGGCACGAACTGGTTCTATCCAGAACTGCCCGATCTGATGCAAGGGATCGTGCACAGCCCCTTGATCGACAACTTCCAACTGCAAGAGCGTTTCATCGCCGAAACGATGCAGCGCAACAGCTTCCGGTTTTTCCCCCTCGCCCATCAGGATCTGCACGCCCTCAGCTGGTTCACGCCCTACGTGACGGTGTGGATGCTGGCGAGTGCCGCTGAGCTGATCTCCATCGTGGTGGTGAGTGCAACGATCGTGCAGGAGTTGGCAGGGCCACCACGGCGGCAGGAACTGCTGCTCGTGATGGCCCTGCTGTTTCTGTTCGCCCCAGCAACGGGATGGGGGTTTTTCCAGCTGATCTACTGCGAACGCCTGCTCACGTGTCTGCTGGCCTGGTTCGCCTTCTTTTATCTGCGCTTTCAACGCCATGGCCAGCGACGTGATGGCGCTCTCACCCTGGCCTTGGCCCTGGTGGCCGTGTTCGTGAAAGACATCGCCGTGCTGTTGATCGTGACACCCGCCCTGGTGCGATGGATCACCAAACCCCAGGCCCGGCAGTGGCGCTCGCTGGAGATGGGGCTGATCGCCCTGCTGCCCGTCGTCGCTGTGTCTTACGGCGTTTTAAGCCTGTTGCCCAGCCTGATGGCACAGGCCGGTGCGTTCAGCAGTGACGGGCGCTGGAGCCTCGATGCGGACTGGCGCCTGCTCACGCTTGCAGGCTTCAGTGGGCTGCGGCTGCAGGCGGTGGTGCGGGAGCGCCTGCAGGCCAATCTTCTCGATGGACTCAATCTCGCAGCCCTCATTTACGCCTCGGCGCTCTGGGCGAGTGTGGGCTACCCCTACGCCAGCTTCTGGACCCTGCCCGTGCAGCTGATCACGGTGATGGATCTGGGCATGATCTGGTGCTGGGTGACAGCGCGCCTGCGCCAACATCTGGGAGCGACCGCGGTCAGCGCCGTCGGCCTGAGCGCAAGCCTGCTGATCCTGGGACTGGAGCATCGCGCCTCCGACACCTTTATCAAGCGCGTGTCGCGAATCAAGACCACCCAGTGGCGCTGGCACAAGACCTACAGCGCCATGAAGGCGCTCAGCCGTGCCACCCGGGAGCAGGGGGATGCGGTGAACGTGATTTTCATGCGCTCTTATTTCAACCAGCACACGTTGCAAGGCATCAAGGCAGACCGCCTGATCGAATACCACCGCAAGCGCAAGACCTACACCGTGGTGGACGGCCGCGACCGGGGGCAGATCTACCAACCCAGCCGCGGGGACTACTTGCTGATCATCGACAAACGCCAACGCAGCGACCTCGGGCAGGATGGTGAGGCTTTTGAAGAAATCGCCCGCCATGGCGAGAGCAGGCGCGGCGGACAGATCTTTCGCCATCGCTGAAGAGCGCACATCATGTTTCAGAGCCTCGTTCAACGGCGTCGTCAGCGGTGGGCCTGGATGGTTGGTCTCTGCAGTGCCCTGGGCGCCGCAGCCCTGGTGGCCTGGTTGTGGCTGCTGCGGTCGTTGAACTCCCTGCCTTCCCCGCGCAGCAGCGAAGGCCGAGACCTCCTTTACCACTACAACCGCACATCCCACGATCTGTGGCTCATCCTGCTGGGCTTGGCGGTTGTGGGGTTGCTCTGGTTCAGCCGCCGTGACCCCCAGCAGCAACCCACAGGCAAACCGTGGCATCGGCAACTGCTGAGCTTCGCTCGCGAGCACCCGATCGTGCTGCTGCTGTTCATCGCCTACACCGTGGCGATGGTCAACGGCACCCACTGGTTGTTTCCCGAGCTGGTGGGCTGGTACGACGGCATCATCGACCACAAACTGCTCGACAACTTCAGCGTCCGCTACGAGTTCATCTCGGAAACGATGCTGCGCAACGACTACCGCTTCTTCCCCCTGGCCCACCAGGATCTGCATGTTCTGAGCTGGTTCACGGCCTACGTGAAGGTCTGGATGCTGGTGAGCGCCGCTGAACTGCTCGCCATCGTGGTCTTGGCCCATCGCCTGATCCGGCGCCTGAGCCCGGGGCCTCCAGCCAAGGCTCTGCTGCTGCTGATCAGCCTGCTGCTGCTCTCGGCACCATCCACCGGCTTTGCCTTCTTTCAGCTGATCTACGCCGAGCGCATGCTCACCCTGTGCCTGATGGCCTTCAGCGTTTGTTACTTCGATGCGCTGCAAAGCGGCGATCGGCGCAGCCAGGCACTCACCTTGATCTGGGCCCTGATCGGGCTCTTTTTCAAGGAGATCGCCGTGCTGCTGTTTGTCACACCAGCGCTGGTCACGCTGATCGCTGGAGCAGCTGGACGGATTGAGGGACGACCAGCCCTAACGCTGGCCGCGCTGCAGCGGCCGACGCGGATGGCCTGGATCGGTCGCTGGTTGCGCTCGTATCAGCTCGAACTCTGGATCAGCAGCTTGCTCGTCGTGGTCGTTCTGGCGTACGTCTACCTCAGTTACCTGCCAAGCCTGTACCACGGCAAAACGGCTTACAGCTCCAACGACATCTACCAGCTCTCCTCGGATCCTCGCCTGTGGATTCCCCTCGCCTACCTAGGAATCCGCATCAGCACCCTGCTACGGCATGGAGGATCCATCCAGCTCCTGGATGGACTCAGCAGCGGCGCTGTGCTGTACGCAGGCGCGCTTTACGTGCTGGTGGGATACGAGGGCAGCAGTTACATGGCGCTTCCGGTGCAGCTGGTGGCCGTGCTGGACCTGGCCTTTGCCTGGACCGCCTGGATCGCACCCAGGCTCTCTCGCCGCCTGGGAAGCGCTGGTGCCACAGCCTTGGTAGGGGTCGTTGGTTGCGCAGGATTCATTGCCGTAGAACACCAGGTTGACGACAACTTTCTCGAGCGCGTCGTCAACCTGAAAACCAAACAGGCGTCCTGGCTGCAAACGGTGGAGCGCATTGAAACCATCACCCGAGACACCAGACGCAGCGGCCGCGATGTGAATGTGATCTTCACCAAATCGTGGTTTCGCCGCAATCGCCATCTCGACCGCTTCCATTACGACCGCCTGGTGTACTTAGATCCCGACACACGCCGCTACAGCGTTGTGGATGGGATCAACAAAGGCTCCGACTACCAGCCCAAAGCCGGAGATCTGTTGATCAACATCGACAAGGGCGGGCTGGGATTCCTCGGCGACACCCTCAACGACTACGAGGAGGTGTATCGCTACAGCGACCGCGTCCGCAACGGACGGATTTATCGCTTTCGGGCGTCGCCGGCTGCGGAATAAACAAGCCGGCGATTGAGCTCAGCCACCCAGGGCACAGCAAGCGCCAGCTCAGCAGCCCCTGAGGGCCTTGCCATCCAGGCGTTGTCGTAGCGAATGGCAGCACTGCGCTCAGGGTCAAAGCGCATGCGATTGCCTGACAGCACATGGCTTTGGCTGTATGAGCCTGGCTGCAGCATCTGCTCCGAGAAGTCGAGATCCAGCCAACGGCACAAACGCTTGAGGGTGGCTTCAGGCTCGAGCGCCAGCTCTTCGTATCCCACCCGCAGCACTGGATGGGGACCGCGCTGCAACAGACGATCATGGTGGGCATTCGTGCGGCACCAGCGCAGTGCCGGGCGTAGACCCGGCAGCCAACGGCCCTGCTCTCGCCCGCGGCGCGCCCGGGAATGCACCCAGGAGCGCACGTCGCGGGTGAGATGCACGATGCGGATTTCAAGCTTGGGATCCTGCACAAACGGGAGGACGAAATCGTCCTGGTAGGAATCCACAACCCAGGCCGGAGGCGCCTGCTGCGGGTCGCGCACCCGCTCGAGCCCCTCGAGAAGACGGTGCATCTTGGCCGCCAAAGACCAGTGGTCATGGGCAGGCAGCCACTCCAGGAGCGGCCCCCAGACGGGACACTGAGCAGCCACCGCCCCACAGGTGCAGCGACGTTCGAAGCGCAACTCCCCGCGCAAGCGAGCCGGGCCGCGATCACCATCGGCCGGGGCAGGTCGCTCCAGGATGCGCGCCGCTTCACCCAGGCCAACCATCTGCGGGTGAGCGCCAAGGGCCAGATCGAGGATGGTGGTGCCGCTGTGGCCAAGGCCACGGATGAGCAGAAGCTTTGTCATCGCCGGGAGGCCTCAATCACCTTGCGCAACAGCTCCGACACCTGGCGGAGGTGATGGTCCACGGTGAAACCCGCCAGCACACGCCGTCGCCCGCAGTCTCCCAGACGGGCCGCCAACTCCCGGTCGTTCACAACCCGGGCCATGGCCGCAGCCATCGCCGTCTCATCGCCTTCATCAACAAGAAACCCGCTCTCCCCATCGAGCACCACATCGGGAATACCGGCATGGCGGGTAGCCACCACGGGCAGACCACTGAGCTGGGCTTCCATCACGGCCACCGGGCTGCCCTCGCTGTCGCCATCTGCAGCCACAAGGGAGTGCTGCACAAACGCTCGCACCTCACGCATCAGCGCGGCAACCTCAACCTGTGAGCGCACGCCCAACAGCCGCACCTGCTGGGTGAGCGCCAGAGACTGCACCAGCGCCTGGGCTTCTGCCAACAGAGGCCCCTCACCCACCATCCACAACTGCAGCCTCGGTGTGGAAGCTGTGGACTGATGGCACAGCTGCGCAAAGGAACGGATCGTGTGCAGCGGTCCTTTCTTTTCCACGAACCGCCCCACAGCCAGCAACACCGGATCGGCAGCGGCTGGCCGGCTTCCCTCAAACAGCGCAGTGTTCGCGCCGGACGGACTGATCAGCAACCAATCGGCTGAAGCACCCAGGTCCAGCAAGGTGTCAGCCATGGGCCTGGACTTCACGATCACAGCCGAGGCAATGCGCATCAGCCGCCGGTAACGCTCCTCCAACATCCCCAGCCGATTCCTTGCGGACGCATCGGAACCGCGGAAGTGCACAACCAAGGGCACCCCGGTCCAGGCACAGGCCTCCATCACCCGCACCGCTTCAAAGCCGAACTCCACCAGCACGGCGTCGGGCCGACAGCGGTGAATGAGGGCCCAGGTGACCCAGGAGGCTGGCCAGGTCGCCAGCCACGGACAGCGCAGGCGCGTGAGCAGCTTGCTGAGCAGGATGGCGGTGCCATACACCAGCCGCCAAGGGCTGCGCAGAGGGCGCTCATCACCAAAGAACGCCGTTGTGGCAAAAGGAAGCCCTTCCAGATTGGCGCGAATGAAGGTTTCACTGGCAGCCCGGCGTGTCGGGGCCAGCACCAACAGTCGATCAGGCCTGGATGGCGCCGTCATGGGTCCTGATCGGGCAAGGCCAGCACCGAGCGCCAGTGGGGCTCCACAACAGCCCAATCGAGGGAGCACAAGGTGTCCCGAGCCGCTGCACCCAGGCGGTCCCGCAGCGCCGCATCGGACATCAACCGCTCCAGCGCCTGCGCGAAGGCACGCCAATCCTCATTGGGCACGACGCATCCATGCACCCCATCGCTCACCATTTCCAATGGGCCGGGTGAGGCATCACTCACCACGGAGGGCAGCCCCGCGGCCATGGCCTCGAGCAACGCGTTGGGCATGCCCTCAAAGCGGGAGGGCAGGGCAAAAATCGCAGCTCGTTGCATGAAGCTCACCGGGTCGGACCGGAAGCCCGCAAAGGTGACCGCCTCGGCGATCCCCAGCTGGCGCGCCTGATCTGTGAGCGCTTGCCGCTCTGGGCCATCCCCCACCAACACCACGCCCCAGCCCGAACGGCAGGCCTCAGGCAGCGAGGCAAAGGCCTGCAACAGCAGATCCAGTCCCTTCTGCGGGACCAAGCGGGCCACAGCCAGCACCATGGGCTCGCGCACCAATGAGCGATCAACATCCCGCCTGGCCAGCCCAGCGGGGAGGGGGTTGGGCAGCAATTCGAGCCGTTGCCAGGCCCCCATCTCCTGCAACGCATCAATCACCCCTTGGGTGTTGGCTGTGACCACATCGGCCCGGCGGTAAAACAACGAGCGCAGCCGACGCCAAAGCGGCTCCAGCTGTTGACGGCGCGGGTCATTGCGCTCAGACACCACCAGATGCAGGGGAAGATCCCAGGCAGCCGCGCAGCAGAGAACGTTGGTTTTGGTCAGCAAGGACAGGATGCGCCTGGGCTGGCGCTGCTGAACCAGCTGGCGCAGGCGGGCATAGCGATACCCGGCCAGGCGGGGCATCCCCCGCATCAGCAGACGCGTCGCCCAGGTGCTGCGCTGGGGATGCATCTGGCGTTCGATCAACGGCCAGCACACCATGATCGCCAGGCGCAAGGCGGCACGCTGCACTTTGAGCACCTGCGCCAGGCTGAAGCGCCGCATCCGAGCCGGCAGAGAACGATCGGCGACATCGCGCAGCCAGGGATGCAGGACCGCTTCATCCGGCCCAAGATCGAACACCTCAACCCCCGCGGGGAGGGCGTGCTTGATCGGGTGTCCATGACGCAGGGACAACACCCGCACCCGCAGGCCCTGGGAGGCGAAGTGTTCGGCCGCCAGCAGACCGACCTTCTGAGCGCCGCCGGCCCCGAGGTGGGGCAATACGACCCAGAGATCATCCATCGCTCAGTGGCCGCAGAGCTTCCAGAAAATCATGGCGGAGGCGTTCGGGCGCGAATCGCTCACGTACGCGCATCGCGGCAGCGGCCAGGCGTCTGCGGCGCGCGGCGTCACCGAGCAACTGATCGATCGCCAAAACCCAGTCGGAGGTGGACGCTTCGCAGGGCATGAGCACGCCGTTCACGCCCTGCTCGATCAACTCCGCAGGGCCGGTGAGACAGTCGCTGGCCACGCAGGCACATCCGGCCGCCATCGCTTCCAACAACACATTGGGGAACCCCTCGAAGCGCGAGGGGAGCACGAACACCGTGGCCCGCGCATACCAGGAGGCCATCGACCCCACCATTCCCGGCAGAAGCAGGCGCTGCTGCAAGGTTGGATCAGGCCCGAGGATGGTGCGCAGCCAGCTCTGCTGATCGAGCCCCTGGTAGGGCGCTTCGGGCACACCCGGCAGGGCGAGATGCAGCTGGGGATGGGTGGCGGACAGGGCTGCGAACACCGGCATCAAACGATCAAAACCCTTCTGGTGCGCTTTGGTGCCTGCTCCGAGCAACAGCGCTGCATCGGGCGGCAGCCAAGCCTCCGGCAGCACTTGGGGCGCACGATCGGGGAGCGGCCACTGCACGGGATTGGGCATCAGCAGTTGGCGACGCACCCCGCAGTGACGCTGCAGCCAGGCACCGGTGCGCCGGGTCTGCACCAGATGCAGATCGGCCCATGGGTAGGTGAGGCGACGCAGACAGCGCCAGGGCAGAAGCGGTGGTTTGGCCGGGGGATAGTTGCGTTCCGACACCACGCAGCGAACCGGTGAACCGACACAGGCGAGCAAGAGCTTCACCGCCGGCAGCGTTGTGATCCCAACAGCCAAGTGGCAGTGCTGCTGCCGCAGAAGCGCCCGCAAACCCAGCACCCGCCAAGGGAAGGCCAACCAGCCCAAACGGTCGAGATGGAGTGGCAAGGGAGGTTCTTGAAGGCGTTGCACCCCAGCGGGCACGGGGTACACATCACGCTGCGGTGACTGCCGGGTGATCACCAGCACAGACCAACCCGCTTGTTGACACCAACCAGCCCAACGCAGCAACACCCGCTCAGCACCACCGAGCTTGAGGGAATCAATGCAGAAGGCGATCCTCGGGGCTGCCATCACCCCATCACCCGGGGGCCGAGCGACTGCAGAAACTGACGGGCCTTTTCGGCCCGTTCACGGCGGAGATCTGGGAAGTACACCAACAACACAGGATCAACCAACTGCTCGAGATCCGGGCGCTGGTCGGGACACTCCCGTGGCCAGCGCCCGGCATTCAGCATTGTCAGCAGAGCATCCGAAACGGCACGGTGATCTTCCTGCGTGCTGTGAATGATCGGCTCGAAACGGGCATGGAAGCAGGCATCCCGCAGGCGGGACACCTCGTTCACAACCTGGTCGTAGCGATCTGCATCGGCTGCATGCCAAGCCATCACCGCCGCCACCGTGAGGCTGCGCAGGATGTTGCGGGTCATCCGCACCGCCGTCTTGCGATCAATCGCAAATGGGTCGTAGCGACGCACACTCTCCATCAGCTCCAAAGAGGCCTGCTCCAGACCAGGGGTGTCCTTGAGGGCCATCAAGGCCCGCAAGCGCGTGAGCTGAGCGGAAATCAACAGCTTGGCTCTGTTCTCACGATTGGGTTTCAAGCAGCAATAGGTGTTGGGATCCTGCTCAAGCCAAGCCACGATCTCCGAGAGGCCCACAACTCCATGGCGGAGAGCGAGGTCGTCCTTGGCATCGATCGCCCGGTAAGTACGCACAACCCTGCAGTACCCGGAGTAATGAAGCGGCAGGCGTGTGCTGGAGGCCAGCGCCTCAAACAGAGCCAGCTGGTCCAAGCGGGTGCCAGGTCGCGAACCGCGCCGGAACAGAAGCTGGCGGAGGATCTCAGCTTCGCCATCTTCGTCCCAGATGCGTTCGATCAGGCGACAGGCTTCGTCGTAGTTCCCGCCCTGAAGGCAGCGTTCCGTCAAACCGGCGAGCAGGCCAATGTTGTGCGGCCTTCGCTGGAGCGAGCCGCGCAACCAGGCATCAGCCCAGCGTCGTCCCCCCAGCCGCTCTAGGGCGTGCACACCCAGCAGAGTGAGCTGGGCGCCAAGCCAAGACCAACGCCATTGCGATCGCACGTGGTGATAAGGCGGAGCCTGGGGTGGCAACGGCTGCTTGGGCAGCAGGCCGTGGCGATCCAGCACCGCAAGCATCGCCTGCGTGCGCGTTCGGTAGGTGTTGTGTTGCGCCCGCTCCAGACGCAGGGCCTTCGCGGGGCCATTCCCTGCCAGAACGGCGTTGATCGCCGCAGCAAACGCCTGCGGATCAGGAGGACACAGCAGCGCCACATCCCCCTGATCCAGCAGCGAGGGAATCGCCGTGGCCACCACCGGACAGCCAGCAGCGAGGTATTCGAAGAATTTCATCGGATACATGTGGCGTGTGTAGGCGTTGATCTGAAGCGGCAACAGCGCCACATGCGCTTGGGCCAGATAGGCAGGGAGGGAGGCGTAAGGCTTCGGCCCCAGCAGATGCACATTGGGGAGTCGGTTTAAGCCACGCACATCCGTGCTGGGGTCGGTTTCTCCAACGGGCCCGATGAACACAAACGACCACTGCGGATGCTCCGAGGCCAGGGTTTCCAGCAACGCCAGATCGAGTTTGTAGGCATCAATGGCTCCCACGAACATCAGCACAGGGCCGTCGCCAAAGCCGTCCCGCCAGTCCGGCGGCGATGCCAGAGAAGGATCGAGAGCCCGCCCGAAATGATCGGCATCGGCCACGTTGCCGAAGTAATGCGTGCCGGCATTGCGAGGGGCGATGGAGGCCTGAAGCTCCGGCGAGGTGGTGAACACCGCATTGGCTGCGCCACAGAGATCCACTTCGGCTTCGTCCAGGGCAGCCACCGGCATCCCTGGCTGGGCCTGAATGCGATCAACGCAGTGATACACCGTGGCGTGGAATTTGCGCAGACGCAGATAGCGGCGCGTCTGGGGGTTGAAGGTCCAGAGCAAGGGACTGCGGAAATCGAGAAGCCAGTCGGCCACAAACAGGGAGACGGCCAAGCTCCAACGGTTCAGCGCACCCCAAACGCCAGCACTGCGTCCAGGCAGAACCAGCGGTGATATCACCCAGAGGTTGGGTCTGACTTGCCTGGGACCTCTCAGCCCCCGGCGCAGACGACGCCAGATTCGGCGGGAGTCTGAGCGGTCGACCCGGGGGGCACGCACACCCAGTGAATCGACGTAGAGCACCCGATGCCCAAGGGCTGCAAGGGACAGCGCCTGGTGCTGTTTGTTGGTCCAAAGCGGATGATCCCAGTCCGCAGTAGACAACAGCACCACATCAGTCATTGGCAATATCAAGCATGGTCATATCCCGGAAACTGGGCGACACCTGCTTGAGTGTTTCGAAGTCACCGGAAGCCAAAATATGGCCCTGGTCGATTTCATAAATCCGATCGCATTTCCGCACCGTCGACAAGCGATGGGCAATCACCACGATCGTGCAGCGACGACCGATGAGGTCTAGCGCTTGCATCACATCGTGTTCTGTTTTGTTATCGAGTGCACTGGTGGCCTCATCGAGAACGAGGAACTGAGCCTGTCTGTAAAACGCACGGGCCAGAGCCAAGCGCTGACGCTGCCCCCCCGACAACTTGACGCCATCCTCTCCGCAAAGGGTGTAAAGGCCGTAGGGCATCTGCGCAACAAAATCGGAGAACTGCGCTGCCTCCAGCGCAGCCCACACTTGGTTGTCATCAACCTCATCCGGATATTCGCAGAAGGCAACGTTCTCGCGGATACTGGCATCGAGGAGTTTGATGTTCTGAGGAACAAAAGCACAGCTTGCCTGCCAGGCAGGTATTTCCTCCTGAGATACAGGAAGACCATCAAGAAGAAGATCCCCGCAAGTGGGGGAATACAAGCCCAGCAGGAGATGGGCCAGGGTGGTCTTACCACTGCCCGTGCGCCCAACCAGCGCAATTCTCGATCCCACGGGAATGGACAGGTTGATGTTGTCGAGCACAGACGATTTAGCGTCGGTATAAGCGAACGACACATCACACAGATCAATCGAGCGGCGCGGCAAGATGCCATCTGGGGAGGGCACACCCGGATCCCCCAACACAAAACGATCCGGACGCATCTTGAGAAGCTGAATGGCGTCGGTGACCTCAGGCAAACCGCCGCGAAGCTTGTTGATCGATTTGAAGACGGATTGCATTGGGCCTGAAATCCTCAGCAATGCCACAAGAACCGTGGCGATCTCCGGCAGTGATTCGCGCAACCCTTCGCTGGATCCAGAAAACAGTGCGGGGGCAAGACCAACAGCAAAGAGAATTGTGATACCCGCAGGTTCAATCACAAAGCGTGGGACGTTCGGCAACAAACTGGCCAGGCGATCATTACGCTTTGCAATCGCACCTTCCCTCGAAAATCTCTCAACAAAATAAGAATGAGAGGAATACAGCTGGATATCACGCATGGAGCGCAAAGACTCCGAGAAAATCACATGTAGGCGACGCGAATAGCGCGTTTTCTGCCTCAGCGCCAGACGCAGGTAGGGGGTGATCAGCTTCGAAGACAGGGCATAAGCCAACACAAGCAACGAGAAGATCAAGAGCGCCTTGGCACCCAGCACAAATGCAACTCCAAGCAGCAAGGCCATCACGGAGATCAGGCTGCTGGCAATGGCGATCAACGGCGTAATCACGGCACCAGTGACACGACTGAGAATGCGGTTGAACTTCTCTGAAAGCACTGATGTGCGTTTGCGCATGAAAAACTCATAACGCTGCAGCATCAGATTGCGGTAAACCTTATTCACCAGGTCGGCCCAGATATCAGCCGTTAACAACGATTCCAGCAACGCCACCCCAAAACGGATGCCCGATGCCAACCAATAAGCCGCGATCAGCAACACAACAATCCAACCGGCCTGGTCAAACAGACCGCCACCGAAAAATCGAATCCCTGGAATCTGATCGCCGAGCCTGGCCCCAGCCAACAAGCCAACGAGTCGGGCCAGCAAACCGATCAGCAGGATGTCGATAATGCCCTGAAAAAGGGATGCTGCCAGCACGAAACAGAGAAAGCGAAGGCGCTGTGGTGACAGCTCTTCAAGCAGAAGCTTGAGTTCGTTCCAGGTCTTGCTCTTCAGGGGCATCGACAAATGGCTACGACCACGATCCGTGGAGTGACTTGGCCCTGAACACCCCTTTATTAAAGGGTGTAGCCGATGCCCTTCATCGCCCTGGCAGCCAGCCAGGCAACCGATTGACCACCCTTCGGGCCGCAGCAAGCCAGCGACGGCGACGCAAAGCAGCCAGAGGCACCGATCGCAGGGGGGGCTCAGCCTGAAGGCGGGGCATCAGAGCATCCAGTTCGTTGAGCACCCGCCGCCAACCGTTTACCAGTGCGTCCTCGCTGTAAGGAGACAACAATCGCTCCATCTCCGAAGGGGTGGGTCGCCAGTCCGCAGGTCGGGCGACAGCAGCACTGATGCGGGCCACATCATGCTGCAGGGAACCACAGCCCAATTGATGTCCCATCACCCCAGGGGTGAGGATGTCGGCGAGTGCGTGGTTCACACTGCTGAACACCACACATCCGCAAGCGCTGGCCTCAAGCGGTGGCAAGCCGAACCCCTCACTGACACCTGCACAACGCCAGTGGTCGGCGGAATCGTAGAGATACACGCTGGCGTTGTTAAACAACGCCACAAGATCATCGACCCAGCCATCCTGAACCTCAACCTTCAGTCCCTGTGCCCGCAGAGCCGGCACGAGCTGATGGAGCACGTAGGCGCTGCTTTTGCGCCGCTGCACCAATACATCGATGGGCCGCGCCCTTTGCTGGAGGGACGCGCGCGCCCCGCGTTCAAACCATTGCGGCTCCAGGGCATTGGGAAGCAGAAACAGGGGATTGCGTGGAGCACGATCTCCCCAGTACCCAAGAGTGTTTCGGCTCACAGCCGCCACAGGAACTCCAGGGGGAAGGTCAAAGCCGTACCCCGTGCTGTGCGCTTGGTAAAGCACAGCACGGCCTCGCAGACGGCGCAGCAGAGCCGGCACATCAAAGCCCCAGCTCACAATCCATAGACCCTGACCAGGAGCTGGCTCTGCCCGCAGCACGTCCGCAAGGAACGGCTCGGAGCCACTGCGCTCTCGGTAGGTCACCACCTGCGTTGGCCTGAGATCAGACAGCAAGCGAGCGGTCTGCAAGGCAACGCTCAATCCGCCACAACGAAAACGGGTCCCGGTGCCTGGCACCAGAACCCGAATGCGTTGGGCGTCGGCTCCCGATGGAATCAAGCAGCCACAGCCTCGGTGCTACCAGCACGCTGACGGCGAGTGAGGAAGCCGAAGAGCACCTTGCCGATCGCGGCCACCAGGTTGCCCTCCAGTTCCTGGAACATCTTCATGTTCAGGTGGAAGGCATGGTTGGCCTCTTCCACCATGCGATCGGCCATCGCCTGATCAATCGGCAGCTGATCCATCGCAGCGCGATAGGTGGTCTTAAAGGCTTTCTCGTCGGCGATCTCAGGAAAGGAATAGAAGTGCAGCCCGTCGTTCCCGCCGAGGTTCATCGCTTTTTGGGCAATGTTCTTGAGGATTTGCCCACCGGACAGGTCGCCCAGGTAGCGGGTGTAGTGATGGCCCACCAGCAGCTCCGGAGACTCTTTGGCCACCTGGCGGATACGGTCCACATACACCTCAGCCGCAGGGGTTGCCTTGATCTGCTGAAGCCAATCAGCCCCGTAGTAATAGGCCAGATCCTGCTCGAGGGCCTCACGGCGGTTCAGTTCGCTGAAGGCGATGGGGGCGATCACGGGGTGATCGGCCAACCGTGCCATCTCCTCTTCCATCGCGGCGTACACGAAATAGAGATCAGCCACCAGCGTGCGGTAGCTGCCCTTGTCCACCACACCTTTCAGGAAGCAGCTCACGAATCCGGTGTTTTCAGCCATGGTGTGCGACTTCTTCGTTCCTTCACGGAGCTGGGAAGCGAGAGCGACGGACATCGGACAGATCTCGTGGACAGTGAGAGCAACCTTAAAAGCGATTTCAGTGATGACGGTGCAAAGGGTTGCGAAGGGTTACGCCGCCGTATCCGACGCTGCCGATTCCTCAAAAAGAATGAAGAGCTCGCGGCAGATCTCACGCAACTGGTGAACCTGCTCTTGCCGAGGGAGATGGGAGCCCTCTGGCTGCCAATCGCCCATGGTCGCCAGACGCCAGCGCTCACCATCAAAAGTCATGCCTCGCATCAACACGCCGAGGAGCTCAGGAGGCGACTGGGAATCGCCCTTGGCAACACCCTTCAGCCGCAGTTGCAGGAGCAGACTGCGGCACTCCAGGCGTGGACTCCAGCCAGGAAAATGAAAGGAGAGATCAAGGGTTTCCTCCTCCAGCCAGTGACGGGTCTGGGGATCATCCCTCCAGGGGCTGAGATTGGCGCGGGCGGCAGGAAAACGCTGCTTAACAAGCGTCACCGCCGAGGCCAGAGCCTGCACCAGTCCCACGCTGTTCACGGCATCGGCTGCGTTCACCCGCCTCACATCAGTGTTCTCAGGTTGAATGCTGATGACCTCCCGCGCCAGCAGCCGTTACGGTTGCAACCATGATCCCGAGGTCTCTCAGCACCCGACTCAGCCTGTACGGACTGGTTGGGGTCGGTGCCGCGGCCGTGCATGCGCTGGCACTGCTGGTTCTCGGAGGCCTGATGCCGTTATGGCTGGCCAACCCTCTGGCCTTCCTTGCCGCATCCCTGGCGAGCTATCTCGGCCACTCCCGCTTTACGTTCCAACCCGAAACCGGCGGCCAGCGTTTCGCCCGCCGTTGGTTGATCCTTCAGTACGTCGTCAACCTCACCGTCAGCGGTGTGCTTCCCCTGGCTCTGCCTGGATGGCTCCCCTCTGGCGCTGAAGTGGCTGTGCTGGTGTTCACGCCAACGGCGCTGAATGCGCTGATCTGGTCGAAAGCTGCCCGCTTCAGCTTGCAGCGCCGCCAGGGGGAACGCGTGATTCCGCTCCGCCATGCCGATGATCTCGGCCTCAGCCAGGCCGCGAACACGGCAATTTTGGCTCTGGCGAAGGCCGGACAGCTGGATGGGACCAGTCTTCTGGTGAACGGTCCGGCCGCTGCAGAGGGCGCCGAAGCCTGGCGTTCCCTGACGGAACACAGGCCAACCCTGCAGCTCTGTCTCCATCTCTGCCTCACCGAAGGACCATCGAGTGCTGTCCCCGAATTGATTCCCGATCTGGTGAATCGCCAAGGCCATCTGCACCGGTCTTTTGGATCCTGGCTGCTCCTCTCACTGCTGCCGCGCCGCCATCCAGAGCGCGTGAGGGTTGTTGCCCAACTGAGACGCGAAATCGACGCGCAAATCAAACAGTTTCAAGCCTTGGGCGGGCACGGGTCCATCGCGCTGGATGGCCACCAACACATCCACCTTGTGCCTGTGGTGCTCGAGGCTGTTCTGGACCGTGCTCATTCAGCAGGCATCACCTGGGTGCGCAGCACCGATGAACCCTTGCCCACCGGGCTTCCCTTGCGCTGCTGGTGGCAAGCCTGCCGCGATGCAGGGCTGCTCAAGTGGTTGATTTTGCAGCTGCTCAGCTGGCGTGCGCGAGCCCACCTTCAGCGCTGCGGACTGAGCACCAACGCGGGGTTCGCTGGCGTGCTGTTCACCGGGCACATGGCGGGTGCACCGCTTCTGGCTGCCTGGAGGGAACTCAGCAGCCTGGGCGCCAAGGCCCAGCACACAGCACCACTGTTGCTGGCCCATCCCGGTGCTCCCCTGGATCAAAACCTTGCTGATGCTGGATTTACGGTCTCCCAAGCTTTCGCCGCTTCCCCTTGGCGGCAAAGAGAGTGGCGCGCCCTCGCAACGCTTACGCCCCTCCCTGATCAATCGAGCGGATGAAGTAGTGCGGCCGGGCCTTCGACTCCACATAAATGCGGCCGATGTAGTCGCCGAGCACGCCGATACCGATCAACTGAATGCCGCCTAGAAACAGCACGGCAACCATCAAGGAGGCGTAACCGGGGACATCGCGGCCCACAAGAGCCGTACGCAGAGCGATTAACAACGCATACAACAGGCTGATCCCGGAGACCAGAACCCCGAGGCCTGTCCACACCTTGAGAGGCAGCACGGAAAAGGAAAAAATCCCATCGAAGGCATAGCCAATCAGCTTGAGCGGGCTCCAGGAGGTCGTGCCTCCCACCCTGCTGACGCGCTGATAAGGCAACTCCACACTGCGATAGCCCGTCCAGGGCAGCAGGCCTTTGGAGAAGCGGCTTGACTCGCGCAAGCGGGTGAACGCGTCCACGACCGCAACATCCAGCAAGCGGTAATCACCAGCCCCTTCCTGCAGCTGGATGGAATCCACCACCTTGTTGAACACCCGGTAAAACCAGGAAGCGCTCAGCACCTTCAAACGCGACTCCTGATCGCGGTCATCGCGCACCGCCGTCACCACCTCGGCCCCAGCGCGCCATTCCGACACCATGGCCTCGATCAACTCGGGCGGGTGCTGAAGGTCGGAGTCGATCAGCACCGCCGCCTCACAGCGCTCGCGCACATGGTCCAAGCCCGCGAGCATGGCGGCTTCCTTGCCGAAATTGCGGGTGAGTTCGAGCAGGGTGACCGGAACCGGCACGCCCAGGCTGCGGCGCTGCGCCAAGAACGTGCGGATCTGATCGCGAGTGGCATCCCTGGAGCCATCGTCGATCAGCACCAGATGGTCCACACCGGGAACAGCCAGCACCCGCTCGATGAAGCGGACGATCACAGCCTCTTCGTTGAAACAGGCTGCCACCACCCACACACCATTACGGGTCGTCATCAGACGGGCGGCAGGGACCCTTGAACTGTAGGGATTGCACCTCGAGTCATAGGCTCGCCACCAAGTGATGCCGCGAGGCGGCGAATCAAGCATGGCCCAGTTCGAGAAGCTCACCGCCCCCAGCCAGGGCACACCGATCCGCTTCGAGAACGGCCAACCCGTGGTGGCCGACAACCCGATCATTCCCTTCATCCGCGGTGATGGCACCGGCGTTGACATCTGGCCTGCCACCCAGAAAGTGCTGGATGCGGCCGTGGCCAAGGCCTACGGCGGAGCCAAAACGATTGAATGGTTCAAGGTGTATGCCGGCGATGAGGCCTGCGACCTCTACGGCACCTATCAGTATCTGCCCGAAGACACCCTCGAAGCGATCCGCACCTACGGCGTGGCCATCAAGGGCCCCCTCACCACCCCCGTGGGTGGCGGCATCCGCTCGCTGAACGTGGCCCTGCGCCAGATCTTCGATCTGTATTCCTGCGTACGTCCTTGCCGGTATTACGAGGGCACCCCCAGCCCCCACAAGCGTCCCCAGGATCTGGACGTGATTGTGTACCGGGAGAACACCGAAGACATCTACATGGGTGTGGAGTGGGAGGCCGATGACGCCGTTGGTCAGGAGCTGCGCAAGCACCTCAACGAGGTGGTGATCCCCGCCAACGGCAAGCTGGGCAAACGCCAGATCCCCGAAGGCTCCGGCATCGGCATCAAGCCGGTGAGCAAGCACGGCAGCCAGCGCCACATCCGCAAAGCGATTCAGCACGCCCTGCGCCTGGAAGGCGACAAGCGCCACGTCACCCTGGTGCACAAGGGCAACATCATGAAATTCACGGAAGGAGCGTTCCGCGATTGGGGCTACGAGCTGGCCACCACCGAATTCCGCGACGTGTGCATCACCGAGCGGGAGAGCTGGATTCTCGGCAACCTCGAGAAGGATCCAGGCCTGAGCGTGCAGGCCAATGCCCGCATGATCGAGCCGGGCTACGACAGCCTCACCCCCGAGAAGAAGGCCGACATCGATGCCGAAGTGCAGGCCGTGATCGACGCCATCGGCAGCAGCCATGGGGGCGGCAAGTGGAAGCAGATGGTGCTGGTGGATGACCGCATCGCCGACAGCATTTTCCAGCAGATCCAGACCCGGCCTCAGGAGTATTCGATCCTGGCCACCCTCAACCTCAACGGCGACTACATCTCCGATGCCGCCGCGGCCATGGTGGGCGGTTTGGGCATGGCCCCCGGCGCCAACATCGGCGAAACCGCCGCCATCTTTGAAGCCACCCACGGCACCGCCCCGAAGCACGCCGGCCTCGATCGCATCAACCCCGGTTCCGTGATCCTCAGCGGCGTGATGATGCTGGAATTCCTGGGTTGGCAGGAGGCTGCCGACCTGGTGACCAAGGGCCTGAGCGCCGCCATCGCCGACAAGCAGGTCACCTACGACCTGGCCCGGCTGATGGAACCCAAAGTGGATCCGGTGAGCTGCAGCGGTTTCGCTGAAGCGATCATCGAGAGGTTCTGAACCGCACGGCGCGAAAGCCGTCAGACTGCCCGCATGAGCGCCCGTTCCAGCTCCGAGACGTCCCCGCCCTCACGGCTCCCCGGATTGCCAGACGGTGTCACCGACCCCTGCGTGCACTGCGGCTTCTGTCTGCCCACCTGCGCGAGCTACCGGGTGCTCGGCACGGAGATGGATTCCCCCCGCGGCCGCATCCACACCCTTAAAGCGATTGAAGCGGGTGAGCTCGCGCTCGATGCCACCGTGGCGTCCCACTTCGACAGTTGCCTGGGGTGCTTCGCCTGTGTGAGCGCCTGCCCCTCCGGCGTGCGCTACGACCAGCTGATCGAAGCCACCCGGCCGAAACTGAACAGCGCGGAGCTGCGCAGCCCCTGGCAACAGACCTTCCGGCAGCTGCTGCTGGCAGTGCTGCCTTACCCCAGCCGCCTGCACGCTTTGCTCACCCCCTTGCGGGCCTATGCAGGAGGGCCGCTGCAGACCCTGATCCGGCGCAGCGGCCTCACCCGCCTGCTCGGGCCCCAACTGGAAGCCATGGAAGCGCTGCTGCCGCCCCTGGCAGCGGAAGGCTTCGCCGATCGCTTCCCGCTGGTGACAGCGGCCCAAGGCGAACGCCGCGGCCGCGTGGGCCTGGTGTTGGGCTGCGTGCAGCGCTGCTTTGACCCTCAGGTGAATGCAGCCACCCTGGCTGTTTTGCAAGCCAATGGCTTCGAGGTGGTGGTCCCTGCCGACCAGGGCTGCTGCGGTGCGGTGAGCCATCACCAGGGACAGATGGAGCAGACCCGCTCCCTCGCCAGTGATCTGGTGCGCAGCTTCGCGGCGGCCGCAGGACCCGAGGGGCTCGAAGCCGTGCTGGTGGCCGCATCGGGCTGCGGCCACACGCTGAAGGCCTATGGCGAACTCCTCGGTGACGAGCAAAACAGCTTCTCCTGCCCCGTGCTCGACGTGCATGAATTTCTTGCAGCACGGGGCCTGTCGGCGTCGTTCCGCGCTGCTTTGCAGCCTCTGCCGATCACCGTGGCTTATCACGACGCCTGCCACATGATCCATGGGCAGGGCATCAGCAGCGAGCCGCGGTCGTTGCTGCGCAGCATTCCCGACCTGCAGCTGCGGGAGGCTACGGAAGCGGGGGTGTGCTGCGGCAGTGCCGGGATCTACAACCTGGTGCAACCCCAGGAAGCGGCCGAACTGGGACAGCTCAAGGTGGAGGATCTCAGCCGCACCGGCGCCAGCGTGATCGCCAGCGCCAACATCGGCTGCAGCCTGCAACTGCGCCGCCACCTGCAACAGGACGGGCCGGAGGTGCAGCATCCGATGGAGTTACTGGCCCGCGCCGCTGGGCTGAGCCTGGAGTCAACGACCTCAGCCGACGCCGCCTGAACCCGCCTCCATCAAGCGCCAAGCCTGCGCCAGGGTGTTGCGGTCCCCCAGATTTCCCGGGAAGGTCACGATCGGCAGGTCATGCCAGGGCAACCCTGCAGGCACCCAAGGCCGCACCAACGACAACCCAGGCAGCAACTGGCCTTCGAGCTGGACGGCATCCAACGCCAGCCCCTCCGCCAGCAGGGTGCCGGTGGTGATGCCGCCCTTGCTGATCACATAACCCAACTGCGGTGCGCATGCCGCCACCAGCCTGGCGGTGAGCTGGGCCAGGGACAGACCAAACTGAAGGCGCCGGCGCTGAGCGGAAGCGCCCTCGCCGAACGTGAGTTCACCACGGCTGGTGTAAAGCACCGGTGTGCGTCCCTGGGCCAGACAGCCCTGGAGGTGCTCCCCCCACTCCTGCTCAAGATCAGCCAGCAGCAGATCCGGCGTGCCCCCCTCCAGCACCCGAGCAATCCGAGCCACGGGAAGCTCCAGGCCGGCGCATCGGCCATCCTTGAGCAGCTCGGCCACCTGCGCATCGGCCAGGGGCACATGGGACCCCACCAGCACCAGACCGGGCAAGGCCACGCCCCTTGAATCCCGGCAACGCAGATTGGCCAGCGCAGGCGCAGACAGGGGCTGGGGCCCCAGGGGCTCCTCGCCAGCATTCACCAGCCCATTGATCAGGCTGGCAGCGGCGCGGAACAACAAACGCTTGCGCCCCTGCAACCGGCGCACCGCAGCGCCGAGGGCATCCAGCTGCTCGGGGCGCTCCGCATCTACCACCACCGACACGTTGCCCTGCAGCGCCTGCAACCAAGCCAGCAACTCCTCAGCCCCTGCGGAGGGTGCATCAGCGGCCCGATCGAGCAGGTCTCCCCCCAGCCGCCGCACCGCTTGCGCCGGAATCGTTCCCCCGCTCTTTTCTTCCAGCCAGGCATCGAGAGCACTGGTGCTGAAGCCGAAGCTTCGGTCTTGGGCGAAGGCCGTGGTGTGCACCGGTTCGCCATGCAGCAGATGCACCCCATCCACGGTGGTGCGCCCCCCGGGCAGGAAGGCCGGCACATGCAAGGTGGCATCCACGGGCCCGAAACGGGCTGCCAACGCGTCGGCGAGCACGGTTGGTTCGAGCACGCCATGCCCGCGCAGGGTGGAATCGCCCCGACTCACCAGCAGCAGCTGGGACTCGGGGATGCCCTCGGCCTCCAGAGCCTGGTGCAGAGCGCTCAAGATCTCCCGGTTGCGCTCAGCTGCCGCCTCTGGGCCGAGGGCACGGGTGTTGGCCAGCACAAACAGCAGCGGCGAGCGATGGCGCAGCCCCCGGCGCAGGCTGTCCACATCCCAACGCAGCAACAACGGACAGCTGTGCACCGTTTGCGACCCGGTGGGATCGTCGTCGATCACAACGATGGTCATGGCACGATCATGGCGCGCAACGGATCCGACCATCACTGATTCAGCACCAGTGGCCCACTCCGACACGCTGCTGCAACCGCAGAGCGAAGCCGAGCTGAGCGCCCTGGTGCGCGACCTGCATGCCAGTGGCCGTCCCTGGACGCCGGCGGGGCTGGGAACCCGCCTGCACTGGGGAGCGCCACTGCAGCAGGCCGGACCGGCCATCAGCACCCGCCGCTTGAACGGAATCGTTGACCACGCCGTGGATGACCTCACGATCTCCGTGGAGGCCGGGCTGCCCCTGGCCGATCTTCAGCACGCCCTGGCCGAGCGCGGGCAGTGGCTGCCGGTGGACTGGCCCTGGGGCACGGCAGCGGACCTGGGGAGCAGCGCCGGAACGGTGGGCGGCCTGGTGGCCCGAGGACTCTCGGGCAGTTTGCGCCAGCGCCATCTGGGAGTGCGCGATCAACTGATCGGCATCAGCCTGATGCGCAGCGATGGCGTTGCCGCCAAGGCTGGCGGGCGGGTTGTGAAAAACGTGGCCGGCTACGACCTGATGCGGCTGCTCTGCGGCAGCTGGGGCAGCCTGGCGCTGATCACCGGGGTGACCTTGCGGGTGCAGCCGATCCGCAGAGCGCGAGGCCAGTTGCTGGTGCGAGGAGAGCCCTCCGCCCTCGAGCCACTGCGGCAGGCGGTAGTGGCGGGAGGCTTCACACCCGACTGGATCGACTGGGACCAGAACGAGGCTGAGGGCTGCTGCCTGCGCTTGGGAGTGGCCAGCATCAGTGATGCCGCTGTGCACGACCAGCTCCATCAGATCGAAGCCTTGGCTGGTGCGCTGCACCTCGCCAGCGAGCGCCAGAGCTGGAGCGATCCGCTGCCTGATCCGATCGCTCCCGGATGCGATCCAGCCTGGTTGCTGCGCCTCAACCTGCCGCCAGCCCGTTGCGCCGAACTGCTGGCCAGTGCCAGCTGCCAACAACTCCCAGGCTGGTGTTGGCGCCTCAGTGCCGGACGGGGCAGCGGTGATGCCTGGCAGGTGCAAGGTCAAGCCACCCCCGCCTACGCGATCGCAGCCTTGCGCCGGCACGTGAGCGACCTTGGAGGCGAGCTCACGGTGCTGATTCAACCGTCAGGGGCGGAGCACCAGCCAGAGCTCGAGGCCTGGTTGGATGCTCCCTCCCGCCCCCTGATCGAGGCCGTGAAAAGACAGTTCGACCCCAGACTGCAACTGGCGCGAGGCCGCCTGCCAGGGGTGGCCACACCCCTTAGCTGAGACGTTCTCAGCTCAGCGCGTAGCGGCAGGTGAGAGTGGTGCTCTGGCCGGCGTTGAGCTCCAGCTTGCGATCGCCACTGATCAGGGATTGGCGCGGCCCCGTCCAGGGTTCAAGGCACACCATCGGGCGGGGGGGTTCGGTCCACACCACTGTGAGGTCCATCGGTTCGTGGTGCTGGAGCTGCAGTCGGGTGGCAGCCGCGGTGTCCACCAGGGTCACCGGCCCGGCAGGACGGGTGAGGAAGTCCACGCCGTCCGGCAGACGGCTGAGCTGGGAGGCCGTCTCGGCATCGGCCATCTCCAGGTGATTGAGGCAGCGAGGCGCCAGTCCCTCGAGTGTGGTGCGGGCCAGATCGGTCACGTTGAAATACGGGTGCAGACCGAAGCTGAAGGGCATGGCTTCGCCGCCTTCCGCCGACGTGTTCGTGACCGTGGTCACGATCTCCAGCGCTGAGGCCACAGGGCGCACGTCCATTTGCACCCGGAAGGCGAAGGGATAGGCCGCGCGGGTGTCAGCCGTATCGACAAGGCTGAGCCGCACACCACTTTGATCGTCGAGCAGCTCGATCGTCCAGGGAAGGTTGCGGGCAAAACCGTGCTGCTTGAGGGTGTAAGTGCCGCTGGCCAGAGGAAGGCTGTCGTCGGGCAGGTTGCCGCAGATGGGGAACAACACGGGAATGCCGCCGCGGATGCTCTTGGCAGGGTCGGCGTAGCGCTCCTGATCGAAATAGAGCACTTCGCGGCCGTTGCAGAGCCACTCACTCACCAAACCGCCGCGCTCCGGCACGATGCGCAAACGATCGCCACTGCTGGGATGCACATACTCCCAGTGGGCGTAGGGAGCGGACTGCTGGCGAAAGGTCATGGCCACAGGACTTGCACACCCAAGATTGGCCGGAAATTACCGGGCTGGCTGCGGATCCAAGGTGTTCTCGCCAACACGGGCTGCCAGCCAGTCCAGCAAGGCCCGGTTCACCTGATCGGGAACCTCATCGTGGGGGCAATGGCCGGCGTCGAGCACCACTTCGGTGGTGTTCTCCGGAGCATGGCGCTGGAAGCTCGAGCGCCGTCCGGCGGCATTGATCCAGGGATCGCGGATCCCCCACAGCAGCAGCAACGGCGCCTGCAGGTGGGCAAACAGCTCATCGAGGGGCTGGCCGCGAGGGATGTCGAACACGGTGCGGAACACCCCGAAGGCTCCCGGATCCAGCGACGGGCGGCGGATCGACTCCACGAGCCAATCATCCACATTGGTCTTGTCGATGTACACCTGCCTCAGGGTGCGGCGGATGGTGGCGGGCCGACGCAGATTTTCAAACAACAACCGCTGCAGCACCGGACTCTTCAGCAAGGCAGAACCGATGGTGCGCCGGGCGATCGCCCCCCACCCCCCCGGGCTGGCGGTCTGTTCGTCGCTGAAGGGACCTGCGGCATTGAGCAGCACCACCCCAGCGGCCTGGTCTCCAAGCGCGGCACCGGCCGCCAAGGCGGCAAAGCCCCCCAGGGAATTGCCGGCGATCACCGTGGGGCGGCCAATGCGCTCCTGCACATACGCCACCAGCTGATCGCGCCAGAGCGCACCGCCATAGCTGAGTGCTGCGGGTTTGGCGCTGCGTCCGAACCCGAGCAGATCCACGGCATGCACTTCATGGGTCTGAGCCAGCACAGGAATGTTGTGCCGCCAGTGATCCGTGGAGGCACCGAAACCATGCACCAAGAGCAGGGCAGGGCGCTCCTTCACCTGGGGGTTCTGGGCCGGGTCGTCACCCGCGCACAGACCGTGCACGGCATGGCCCCGGAACTGCCACCACGCTGCCTGGTCGTTGCTCACCACACCTACCGCTTCGGGCCGCGATGCTAGGCATCCCGTTCTTGCGGTGGTCCACCGGGCCGCCAGACCTGCGATGTACGACGACAGCGTCAGCCCATTGCTTCAGGGAGCCACCCTCAGCGGTGGATTGTTCTGGGCGTTGGCCCTCTACCTTCCGCTCAGCGGACCCTTGAGCCGGTTTGAAGCGAGCCTGGAAGGGGGCCCGCTGAATGAATCGTGGCGTCAGGCCGCCCTCGTGATCAGCAGCCTGCTCCTGGCCTTGGCCGTGGGAGTGGTAACGCAGCTGATCCTGGCCTGGGCCCTCGGACCAGGCTGGGCCTCCAGCCTGGCGTTGATCAGCATCGGTTGGGGGTTGTTTATCAGCCTGGCCCGGCGTTAGAGCAGGCCCACCGGCTCGGCAGCCACGTCATCGCTGACGCTGTCGTCGTCATCGGGCTTATTGCCCCCGAGCACGAGGCGCAGCAGCACCGGCGCCAGGAAGGTGGTGCCGATCACCATTAAGAGGATGGCGGCCTCCAGCGAGGGGGACAGCAGCTTGGCGCTAGTGCCCAGACCCAGGAAGATCAGGCCCACTTCGCCGCGGGGCATCATCCCCAGACCCACCACCAAGCGGCGGGTGGGCTGCTTGCTGAGGAAGGCCCAGCCGGCGGCAATCTTGCCGATCACAGCAACCACAAACAGGAAGCCAGCGACCACCAGCGCCGTGCGGCTGGAGGGGTCAGACGGATTGATCACCGAAAGATCCATACCGGCGCCCACCAGCACAAAGAAGATGGTGGCGAACAGGGTCACGATCGGCAGCACCGCCTGCTGAATGGCGTGATTGTGTTTGGAGCTGCTGAGAATCAGACCTGCCGCGAACGCGCCGAGAGCAGCTTCAAGGCCGATGGCCGTGGCGGTGAAGCAGCTCAGGGCCAGGATCACAAACGACGCAACCAGCACCTCACCGGGTGCCTTGAGCTTGTCGATCATCCAATCGAAGGCCGGAGCGGCGGTGCGGCTGAGGCCAATGGCAGCCACCACGAACACTGCCGCCGCAGCCACGAGCTTCACGATCGGGCCGATTTCCAGGTTGCCGCCGGAGGCCAGAGCCACCACCACGGCCAGGATCACGATGCCGAGGATGTCGTCGAGCACGGCCGCACCGATCACAATCTGCCCCTCCCGGGTTTTGAGGAAGCCCAGTTCACCGAACACGCTGGCCGTGATGCCGATGCTCGTGGCCGTCATCGAGGCGCCGGCAAAGATCGCCGGAATGGCATCCACATGGAAGATGGCCATCAGTCCCCAGGTGCCAAAGGCAAAGGGGAGCACCACACCCGCCACAGCCACGGTGAACGCCTGGGCGCCAACGGCGATCAGCTCCTCCAGTTCACTCTCCAGGCCGGTGAGAAAGAGCAGGGCGTAAAGCCCGAGCTCGGCCACCGCTTCCAGCGAGGGGAAGCTCTCGTTGTAGATCTCCGGCACAGCATCCGGGGGGACATTCACCAGGCCGCTCACCAGGCTGATCACCCCATTGCTGAGCTCCACTTGCGTTTCTGGCGGCACCAACAGGTGCAAACCAGAGGCACCGATCAACACCCCGGCGAGCAGTTCCCCAAGGATCGTGGGCAGCTGAAGGCGCACCAGCACCTCCGCCAGCACGCGCGCGGCCACGAAGATCAGGGCGAAACGGGCCACCCCGATCAGGGTTTCGGCCATTTCAAGATCGTGGGCAGAAATTTCCCCAAGCAAGGGCATCAGCAGGGGCGGCATCGCAGCAGCGAGCATCGGACTTGTACGGGCCTCTCCCGCGGACCTTATCCGTAAACGGGGTTTTGCACCGCATGCACCCCTGCCGAACCGACGTGCGATGGGCCACGGTGCGGATGTGCGGTTCTTAACGAACGCCCTTGATTGCGCTGGCTACCTTCCGCGTACCACCAAGTTGCTCTACGGGCGCGCATGACGGTCACCCCCCTCCTGCATCTCTCAGGCTCTGAACACCTTCAGGCGCCAGCGGACGACGAACTGCAGCGCCTTGATGCCTACTGGCGGGCCGCCAACTACCTGGCGGTGGGAATGATCTATCTGCAGGACAATCCGCTGCTGCGGGAGCCGCTGCGGCCTGAGCACATCAAGAATCGGCTTCTGGGCCACTGGGGCTCCAGCCCAGGCCAGGCCTTCATCTGGACCCACGCCAACCGCCTGATCAAGGCCTACGACCTGGACATGATCTACATGTCTGGTCCAGGCCATGGCGCCCCCGGCGCCCGCGGGCCGGTGTACATCGACGGCAGCTACAGCGAGCGCTATCCCGACAAGTCGCTGGACGAAACCGGCCTGAAGAAGTTCTTCAAGATGTTCTCCTTCCCGGGACACATCGGCAGCCACTGCACCGCGGAGATGCCCGGCTCGATTCACGAGGGTGGTGAACTCGGCTACGTGCTCTCCCATGCGGCTGGATCGGTGTTCGACAACCCGGAGCTAATCACTGTCGCTTGCGTCGGTGACGGCGAGGCGGAAACCGGCCCTTTGGCCACCAGCTGGCACATCAACAAATTCCTCAACCCGATCAAAGACGGTGCCGTGCTGCCGGTGCTGCACCTCAACGGCTACAAGATCGCCAACCCCACCATCCTCAGCCGCATCGACCACGAAGAGCTGGACAGCCTCTTCCGCGGGCTGGGCTGGACGCCGATCTTCGTGGAAGGCTGCGATCCAATGGAGATGCACCGCAAGATGGCGGTGGCCATGGAGCAGGCCGTGCTCGAGATCCGGGCCATCCAGGAGCAGGCCCGCAGCAGCGGTGAGGCCTTCCGCCCCCGCTGGCCGATGATCGTGCTCCGCTCCCCCAAGGGCTGGACCGGCCCGCAGGAACTCGACGGCAAGAAGATCGAAAACTTCTGGCGCTCCCACCAGGTGCCGATCGGCGATGTGAAAACCAACCCCGATCACCTGCAGCTGCTGGAGGACTGGATGAAGAGCTACCGCCCCTGGGAGCTCTTTGATGACAGCGGTGCCGTGCGCGAAGAGATCCGGGCGTTATCCCCCAAAGGAGACCGGCGCATGGGTTCCAACCCCCACACCAACGGTGGGGTGTTGCGCAAGGATCTGCGCTTCCCGGAGCTGCGCAACTACGAAGTGCCCGTGGAGATCCCCGGCACAACGGAGAAGGAGAACACCTACCCCCTGGGTGAACTGATCCGCGATCTGATCAGCAACAACCCCGGCGGTTATCGCCTCTTCGGCCCGGACGAAACGGCCTCCAACCGCCTTCAGGCCGTGTACGAAACCACCAAGAAAGCGTGGATGGCGAACTTCCTGCCTGAAGACCTCAACGGCAGCGAGCTGTCCCGCGACGGCGCCGTGGTGGAGATGCTCTCCGAACACACCCTGGTGGGAATGATGGATGGCTACCTGCTCACCGGCCGCTACGGCTTCTTCCACACCTACGAGGCCTTCGCCCACGTGGTGGCCTCGATGTACAACCAGCACTGCAAATGGCTGGAGCACTGCGAGGAGATTCCCTGGAGAGCGCCGATCGCTCCCTGGAATTGCCTGATCTCTTCCACCGTGTGGCGTCAGGACCACAACGGCTTCACCCACCAGGATCCCGGCTTCATGGATCTGGCCGGCAACAAGAAGGGCAGCATCACCCGCGTGTATCTGCCGGCCGATGCCAACAGCCTGCTGGCCGTGGCCGAAAAGGCGCTCACCGAAACTGATGTGGCCAACATCATCGTGTCGGACAAGCAGAAGCATCTGCAGTACCTCACGCTCGATGAGGCCCGCCGCCATGTGGCCAAAGGCGCCGGCATCTGGGAGTGGGCCTGCAACGACAACTGCGGCATCGATCCGGACGAGCCCGACGTGGTGCTCGCCTCCGCCGGCGACATCCCCACCAAGGAATGCCTGGCGGCGATCGAGATTCTGCGTTCAGAAATCCCCCATCTCAAGGTTCGCTACGTGAACGTGGTGAAGCTGTTCGCCATGGCCAACCCGAAGGACCACCCCCACGGCCTCAGTGACCGGGACTTCGAAAGCCTGTTCACACCCGACAAACCGGTGATCTTCAACTTCCACGGCTATCCCTGGCTGATCCACCGCCTCACCTACAACCGCCCGAACCACAACAACTTCCACGTGCGTGGTTACAAGGAGCAGGGCAACATCAACACCCCGCTGGAGCTCGCCATCTGCAACCAGATCGACCGCTTCAACCTGGTGATCGATGTGATCGACCGGGTGGAATCGCTCGGATCCCGGGCCGCCCACGTGAAAGAGCAAATGAAAGACGAGATCCATAAGCACCGCGCCTATGCCCATGAGCACGGCACCGATGCGCCCGAGATCAACAACTGGCGCTGGAGCCTGGGCCGCAGCTCCTGCAACGTCTGAACCGCAGCGCTGATCCAGACCTCAATTCCACGTTTTCACCCTTTTCCCCACCTGCCATGAGCACCTCCCAGCCCCTCGACCTGCGCCTGCCCACCCCCGGCTGTTATGCCGATCCCGAACGGGCCGGCCTGGATGCCGAATCCGTCTTCGACGGCATGACCGAGCACCTGTTCTTCACCCTGGGCAAGCTCGCGCCCTCCGCCAGCCGTCATGACCTCTACATGGCCCTGAGCTATGCGGTGCGCGACCGTCTGATGACCCGCTTCCTCGCCAGCAAGGAGGCGATCCGCGCCAGACCGCAACGCACGGTGGCCTACCTCTCCGCCGAGTTCCTGATCGGCCCTCAGCTGGCCAACAACCTGCTGAACCTGGGCATCCAGAAGGAAGCGGAAGAAGCGCTCAAGCGCTTCGGCATCGAATCCCTGCAGCAGATCCTGGAGGTGGAGGAAGAGCCCGGATTGGGCAATGGCGGCCTGGGCCGTCTGGCCGCCTGCTACATGGAGTCGCTGGCCAGCCTGGAGATCCCAGCCACCGGCTACGGCATCCGCTATGAGTTCGGCATCTTCGACCAGCTGATCCGCGATGGCTGGCAGGTGGAAGTCACCGACAAGTGGCTCAAGGGCGGCTGGCCCTGGGAACTGCCCCAGCCCGACCAGGCCTGCTTCGTGGGCTTCGGCGGCCGCACGGAGAGCTACATCGACGACAAGGGCAGCTACCGCTCCCGCTGGATTCCGTCGGAGCACGCCATCGGCGTTCCCCACGACGTGCCCGTGCTGGGCTACCGCGTGAACACCTGCGACCGCCTGCGCCTGTGGCGGGCCGATGCCACCGAAAGCTTCGATTTCTACGCCTTCAACATCGGCGATTACTACGGCGCCGTGGAAGAGAAGGTGGGCAGTGAAACCCTCTCCAAGGTGCTGTATCCCAACGACGGCACCGATGAAGGTCGCCGCCTGCGCCTCAAGCAGCAGCACTTCTTCGTGAGCTGCTCCCTGCAGGACATGCTGCGCAGCCTCGACAGCCGCGGCCTGTCGGTGGAGAACTTCCCCGAGTACTGGACCGTTCAGCTCAACGACACCCACCCCGCCATCGCCGTGGCGGAGCTGATGCGCCTGCTGATCGACGACCGCCACCTGGAGTGGGAGAAGGCCTGGGACATCACCACCCGCTCGGTGGCCTACACCAACCACACCCTGCTGCCGGAAGCCCTCGAGAAGTGGGACCTGAACCTGTTCAGCAGCCTGCTGCCCCGCCACCTGGAGCTGATCTACGAGATCAACCGCCGCTTCCTGCAACAGGTGCGCTTGCGCTACCCAGGCAATGACGCCATCCAGCGCAAGCTCTCGATCATCGATGAAGACGGCGGCAAGGCCGTGCGCATGGCCCACCTGGCCACCATCGGCGCCCACCATGTGAATGGCGTGGCCGCGCTGCACTCCGATCTGGTGCGTGAACAGCTGATGCCGGAGTTCGCCGAACTCTGGCCGGAGAAGTTCACCAACGTGACCAATGGCGTGACGCCGCGCCGCTGGGTGGCTCTCTCCAACCCCGAGCTCTCAACCCTGCTCGATGAGCATGTGGGCCAAGGTTGGATCACCGACATGGAGCAGCTGCGCCGCCTCGAGGAGCGTCAGCATGACCACGGCTTCCTGGAGCACTGGGGCAACACCAAGCTCTCGGTGAAGCGCAAGCTTTCGGGCTACATCCACCGCAACACCGGCGTGCTGGTGGATCCCTCCAGCCTGTTCGACGTGCAGGTGAAGCGCATCCACGAGTACAAGCGCCAGCACCTCAATGCCCTGCAGGTGATCACCCAGTACCTGCGCATCAAGAACGGCCAGGCCGAGGGCATGGCCCCGCGCACGGTGATCTTCGGCGGCAAGGCGGCTCCCGGCTACTACATGGCCAAGCTGATCATCCGCTTCATCAACGGCATCGCCGAAACGATCAATGCCGACCCCGACATGGACGGCCGCCTGCGGGTGGTGTTCCTGCCCGATTACAACGTGAAACTCGGCGAACAGGTGTATCCTGCCTCGGATCTATCCGAGCAGATCTCCACGGCGGGCAAGGAAGCCTCGGGCACCGGCAACATGAAGTTCGCCATGAACGGCGCCCTCACCATCGGCACCCTCGATGGCGCCAATGTGGAGATCCGGGAGCTTGTGGGTGGTGAGAACTTCTTCCTGTTCGGCAAAACGGTGGAGGAGATCGCGGCCCTCAAGCAGGGCGGCTATCGCCCCTGGGAGGTGATCCAATCGCTCCCCGAGCTGGCGGAAGCCATCCGCCTGGTGGAGATCGGTCACTTCAGCAACGGCGACGGCGAGCTGTTCCGCCCGCTGCTCGACAACCTCACCGGCAATGACCCCTTCTTCGTGATGGCCGACTTCGCCGACTACCTGCGGGCGCAGGACGCCGTGAGCCGTGCCTGGACGGACCGCATGCACTGGAACCGCATGAGCCTGCTGAACACGGCCCGCAGCGGCTTCTTCTCCTCCGACCGCTCGATCCGCGACTACTGCCGCGACATCTGGAAGGTGGAGGCGATGCCGGTGGAGATCACCTGCGACGTGCGCTGAGGCCCCACGGATGCAAGACCTGGCGCTGGTCATCAATCTCGGCAGCTCCAGCCTGAAGGCGGCCCTGGTGGACTCCACCGGGGCCTTTCCTTGGCACAGCGGGCGCAGCCTGCAGCCAGAGGAGAGCCTGGATGGAGTGCTGAGCCGCTGGCTGGAGCCCGAACTGGCGCCCTATCGCGAGGGAATCACCCTGGTAGGCCACCGGGTGGTGCATGGCGGCGAGCGTTTCACCGCTCCCACCCGCATCGATGCGGCGCTGGAAGCCACCCTGGAGGAGCTGGTGCCCCTGGCTCCGCTGCACAATCCCCCGGCCCTGAAGGGTCTGGCCTGGGCGCGCGGCTGGGCGCCAGATCTGCCCCAATGGGCCTGTTTTGATACCGCCTTCCACAGCACCCTGCCGGCGGCGGCCAGTACCTATGCCTTGCCAGCCGAGCTGCGCCAGCGGGGCTTCCGGCGCTTCGGCTTCCATGGCATCAACCACCAGCATGTGGCTGACACCGTGGCAGCCCAGTGGCAGCAACAGGGCCGGGATGCCAACAAGCTGCGCCTGATCAGCGCCCACCTCGGAGCCGGAGCCTCGTTGGCCGCGATCCGGGGCGGACGCTGCATCGACACCACCATGGGCTACACACCATTGGAGGGGCTGGTGATGGCCAGCCGCAGCGGCAGCGTGGATCCGGGGCTGCTGCTGGAACTCCTGCGCGACGGCATGGGCGAAGCCGAGCTGTCACACCTGCTGCAGAAGCAGGCAGGCCTGAAGGGGCTCTCCGGCCTGAGCGGCGACATGCGTGAGATCCGCGAGCAGGCGGCGGCAGGCCACCAGGGAGCGCAGCTGGCGCTGGATGTGTTCCGGCAGCGTTTACTGCAGCTGATCGGCGCCATGGCCGCCAGCCTGCGGGGCGTGGATGTGCTGGCACTCACCGGAGGAATCGGCGAACACGATCAAGCCCTGCGAGCGGAACTTACAGACGCCCTGAGCTGGTTGCCCAACCTGGAGATGGTGATCGTGCCAGCCGATGAGGAAGGGATGATCGCCCTGCTCTGCCGGCGCTCAGCCGCGGTCGGGTAGATCCGGGGTTTGGTGCAGCAGGCGGTTGAGACGCAGCCGATCGGCATTGAGAGGATCGGGGGCCAGCTCGCCGGCCAGTTCACGGAATTTCTGCTCGATGTCCTCGGGCACGCGCACATCAAAGATGCGCTCCATCAAGGCCTCAATCGAAAACAAGTGAGCGTTGATGTTCTCCAGATCGGCCATGGCCTGCTGAAGGGCGTCGGTGGGTTCATCGCCGCCACCAACGGGGGTGGCATGCACCTGGCCGTCGCTGGGGCGAGGTCCGTGCTGCTTCTGGAGATCTTCGAGCACCCGGCCTGAGAGGGTGCGGAACGACTGGAGGGCCGCCCAGCTCAGCTCCTGTTGCTGACGCAAGGTTGGATTCTCCCGGATCAGCCGGTCATGCTCCCGGTAGAAGCGTTGACAATCCGGGCATTGACAGGGCTCTTCTGGCACCGACGACCCACAGCTCAAACTTCATCATGACACCTGATCAGGCCGCCAGCGGTGGCTCCGAGGAAAATCCGCCGTCGTCGCCACCATGACCGTCGCGGCGATCGTCATCGCCATCGACAACGCCTGGCAGGGGAATCTCAATGGAGGTGACGACCTGGATCACATCGCGCAAGCGCATGGAGTCGGCAAACCAACCCATGGCCTGTTCCGTATCACCGCGGCGCTCAGCATCACTGGCCTGATCCTCATGGGCTTCAGCCAGCAGAGCCAGCCAGCAGAGGCAACGGGCTTGAACCACCGACAGATCAAGGTCAGCAGGCTGGGAGTCGGCGATGCGCTCGCTCTCCTGCTGAACAAGAAGCCTTAACCGCAGATCGTGAAGCTGGGTCATGGTTCCGGATTCGTTGCTGCAACGCTAGCGGGAGCGTGCCGTCTGGCCACCCCACTAAATGTAGTAGTGACTACCGGCGCCGCTGTTCAATCTCACGGGGCTGGCGGGACTCGAACCCACGACCTACGGTTTAGGAAACCGTCGCTCTATCCGGCTGAGCTACAGCCCCATCACGCTTCATTATGGGGTTTGAAAGCAGGCGAGGTGATCGCGACCAACCCTGGGCTTCGTGCACAGGCGAGGTTGAGGAAAGTCCGGGCTCCCCGATGGCCAGGCTTGCTGGGTAACGCCCAGTGCGGGTGACCGTGAGGAGAGTGCCACAGAAACACACCGCCGATGGCCCCATGGGAGCAATCCCTTTGGCACAGGCAAGGGTGCAAAGGTGCGGTAAGAGCGCACCAGCAGCATCGAGAGGTGCTGGCTCGGTAAACCCCGGCCGGGAGCAAGGCCCAGGAACAACGGGTGGCCATCATCCCCGTTCCGCCTTTGTGAGCCGCTCGAGGTCGTCGGTAACGGCGATCCCAGATAGATGATCACCCCCCTTCCGCGGAAGGGAGAACAGAACCCGGCTTATGTCCTGCTTTCACCCCTTTCAAGGCGCAGGAACAGCACTGTGATGCAGGAAGCCAACCGCGATCAACAACTGCGTTTGCTCTGGATCGAACTTGGGAACAATCCTGAGCGGCTGCAACGCGCAGAGTTCGACTGCCTGAATGAAGCCCTCACCCACACCTCCAGCGGTCTGAATCCCCACCACGAGCAGCTGGAGTTTCTCGGTGATGCGGTGTTGCGCCTGGCAGCCAGTGAATTCATTGCAACGGCCTATCCCCAGATGCCGGTGGGGGAGCGCTCCAGCCTGCGGGCCCAGCTGGTGAGTGATCGCTGGCTGGCCCAGCTGGGGGAAGCGATCGCCATCGCCCAGTGGTGGCGCATCGGCCCCAAGGCCAGCGGTGATCCCAGCGCAGCCGCCACCATCCGCGCTGAGCTCAGTGAGGCGCTGATCGGCGCGGTGTACCGGATTGCCGGGCTGCAAACGGTGCAGGCCTGGCTGACGCCCCATTGGCAGACCAGCGCCGAAGCGGTGCTCGCCGATCCCTACCGCGGCAACAGCAAATCAGCCCTACAGGAATGGAGCCAGGGCCAGGGGCTGGGTCTGCCCCGATACAGCTGCAGCGAAGTGAGCCAGAGCCACGGCGACCCGAAGCGCTTTCAGGCTTCTGTGACCCTGCCGCCGGATCTCTCTGCCGCAGGCTGGGGTGGGTCGCGGCGCGAGGCCGAACAGCAAGCAGCAGAAGCCTTGATGGCGCAGCTCAAAGCATCCAGCACAGATCGTGCCTAGGCCTCGCCAGCACGCGCGGGCAACAGCGCCCCGCAGCGATCGCAATGGGAGGCCTCGCGACGGTGATCGGCATGGCTGCAATTGGTGCAAACGCGCTGGTCGTGGCGCACCTGCTGCATCGTTTCCACGGTGACGATGCCGGTGGGGATGGCAATGATCCCGAAACCCAGCAGCATCACCACCGCCGCCAGCACCTGACCGAGCACGGTCTGGGGCACGAAATCGCCGTAGCCCACGGTGGTCATGGTCACGATCGCCCAGTACACCCCCTGGCCCACGGTCTGGAACTGGGTGTTGGGATGGTTGCTTTCAATCACCACCATCAGGTAGCCGAGCACCACCTGGGCGAGCACCACGAAAAACAGGAACACGCCGATGCGACGGGCACTGGCCTTGAGCGCCCGGCCCAGCAGCTGGGCCTCATCCATGAAGCGCAGCAGCTTGAACACCCGCAACACCCGACCGAACTTGAACACCCAGAGGATCAGGCCGCTGTTGATCTGGGGCACAAAGAAGAACAGCACCGCCGAGAGGTCGATCAGCCCAAAGAAACTGCGGGCATACACCAGCGGCTTCGGCGACACCCACAGGTGCAGCAGGTAATCGGCCATGAACACCAGCAGGCAGCCCCGCTCGAGTTCATCCACCCAGACCGGGATTTCACCGGGCGCAGCCGCCCGCATCGGATGGGGCTCGACCAACAAACCGGCGACGCTGAGCAGGATCGTCCCGAAGATCACCAGGTTGTAGATCCGGCCCGCACGGGTGTCGGAGTCGAGCACAACCCGCCGTAGCCGCTGACGCAGGGCGAGCTCCATGGCTGTCAGTCGGCGCTGAGGTCGCGCAGGCGCAGGGTCACGAGCTTGTCCCAGTTGCCGCCTTCAAACAGCACAGCCGCCCGGTCGCCACTGATGCGCTGCACAAAGCCGGTGTAGCCGTTATAGATCGAACGCTGATCCACCACCGTCACCGTGGCGCCGGGAAGAATCGGAGCAGCAGATGCCATAGCAAGGGAACGATCAGGCCCTAAGTATTGCGCGCAAGGATGATGACGTGTCGACTGCTTCTGCTCCCATGACTGCTGACGACTGGCTGCCGGTGGGCAAGGTGGTGGCCGTTCAGGGGCTGAAAGGCGAGCTGCGCGTGAACCCAGCGAGCGACTTCCCTGAGCGGTTCACCGAGCCCGGCAGCCGCTGGCTCAAAGCGCGCGGCCAGGCACCGCGAGAAATTGAATTAACCAGCGGCCGGCAGCTGCCCGGCAAGAGTGTGTTTGTGGTGCGCTTTGCCGGAGTGGAGAGCCGCGACGCGGCCGAAGCCTTGGTGGGCCAAACCCTGATGGTGCCCGCCGATGACCGCCCCGAGCTGGCGGAGGGGGAATTTCACCTGCTGGATCTGGTGGGTCTGGAAGCCCGGTTGAGCGCCGATGGGGACGCCATCGGCACCGTGAAGGATCTGATCAGCGGCGGCAACGACCTGCTGGTGCTGGAACGCCCCGACGGCCGCACCCTGATGATCCCCTTCGTGGAGGCGATCGTGCCCGACGTGCATCTGGAGCAGGGCTGGTTGCGGCTCACCCCACCGCCAGGCCTGCTCGAGCTCTGAGTCCAGTCCGGTGACAACACAGGTGACAGCCACAGAGCACCTGCGCGACAATCACCGGCACTTCGTCACGCGCCCCCAGTGACCACCCCTCTGATTCCGGTGATCCTCTGCGGCGGCACCGGCACACGCCTCTGGCCCCTCTCCCGCGCCAGCTATCCCAAGCAGTACTGGCCCCTTGGCGGCAGCGGCGATGAAACCCTGTTGCAGCAGACCCAGCAGCGCCTGGATGGGCTGGAAGGCCTGGCGCCGCCGCTGTTGATCTGCAACGACGACCACCGCTTCATCGTGGCCGAGCAGATGCGCCAGATCGAGGTGGAACCTGGCGCGATCCTGCTGGAGCCCATGGGCCGCAACACCGCCCCGGCTGTAGCGGTGGCCGCTCTCCAGGCCACGGCCCGCGGTGAGGATCCCCTGCTGCTGGTGCTGGCCGCCGACCATGTGATCCGAGATGGAGAGCATTTCCGCGCGGCCATCGCTGCCGGACGCAGCGCCGCCGAGGCAGGGCGCCTGGTGACCTTCGGCATCGTGCCCACCGCACCGGAAACGGGCTACGGCTACATCGAAGCCGCCGAACCGCTGCAGCCTGGGGCCCTCACCCCCGTGCCCATTGCCCGCTTTGTGGAGAAGCCCGACCGCGCCACAGCCGAGCAGTTCCTCGCCAGTGGCCGCTTCACCTGGAACAGCGGCATGTTCCTGTTCAAAGCCAGCGCCATGCTGGCCGAACTCGAGCGTCTGGCACCGGAGGTGGTGAGCTGCTGCCGCGCCGCCTTGGAACAGGACGTGGCCGATCTGGATTTCCTGCGCTTGGAGCGGGAAGCCTTCGCCAAGTGCCCGAGTGTGGCCATCGACGTGGCCGTGATGGAGAAAACCGAGCTGGGCAGCGTGCTTCCCCTGGCCGCCGGCTGGAGTGATGTGGGCAGCTGGAGTGCCCTGTGGGATACCGCCGATCGCGATGACGACGGCAACGTTCTGCGCGGCCGCGTGATCAGCGAGGGCAGCCGCAACTGCTATCTGCGCAGCGAACACCGCCTGGTGGTGGGCCTGGGCGTGGAGAACCTGGTGGTGGTGGAAACCGACGACGCCGTGCTGATTGCCGATCGCAGCCAGGCCCAGAACGTGAAGACGATCGTGAAGCAGCTGGAGGCCGACGGCAGCCCAGAAGGCAAGGCCCATCGCAAGATCTACCGTCCCTGGGGCCATTACACCGGTGTGGTGGAAGACAGCCGCTGGCAGGTGAAGCGCATCTCCGTGAAACCCGGCGCCAGCCTCTCGCTGCAGATGCACCACCACCGCGCCGAACATTGGATCGTGGTGAAGGGCACAGCCTTGGTGGAACGCGATGGTGACCAGCAGCTAATCGGCGAAAACCAGAGCACCTACATCCCCCTCGGTTGCCGGCACCGGCTCACCAACCCCGGCCGCATCCCGGTGGAACTGATCGAAGTGCAGAGCGGCGCTTATCTGGGTGAAGACGACATCGTGCGCTTCGACGATGTGTACGGCCGCAGCGATGCGGCCGCACGAGCCGCCCTCACTCCACAGTGACGCTCTTGGCCAGGTTGCGGGGCTGATCCACATCCAGGCCCCGATGGGCCGCGATGTGATAACTCAGCATCTGCATGGGCACCACGGTGAGCAGGGGGCTGATCCACTCGCTCACCGCCGGCACGGGCAGTAGCTCATCAAACAGATCCGTGTCCGGACCTTCGGGGGCCACCCCGATCAGCTGGGCATCGCGAGCCTTGGCTTCCTGGGCATTGCTGAGCACTTTCTCGAACACCACCCCGGGCACAGCGATCGACACCACCGGCACCCGGGCGTCGAGCAACGCGATCGGCCCATGCTTCATCTCGCCGGCCGGATAGCCCTCGGCGTGGATGTAGCTGATCTCCTTGAGCTTGAGCGCCCCTTCCAGGGCGATCGGGTAGTTGATGCCGCGCCCCAGGAAAATCACATCCTGGGTGTCGGCAAACCGGTGCGCCATCGCTTCTGAGCGCTGATCGTGCTGCTCCACCAAGGCACTGAGCTGCTCGGGCAGGCCGCGGAGTTCGCTGATCAAGCCGGCAAGTTCCGCCTCACTGCGGCTGTGGCGGCGGGCGGCAAAGGCCAGGGCCAGGGCATAAAAGGCGAGCAGCTGGCCCAGGAAGGTCTTGGTGGCCGCCACGCCCACCTCGATGCCGGCACCGATGTCGAGGATGTGGGGCACCTGCCGAGCCAGGGAACTCTCCGGCCGGTTGGTCACCCCCAGCTGCCGGGGGGCAAAGGCGGGATCGCCATGGCCCTGGCGGCGCTGCACATCCATGGCCAGGGCCGCGAGCGTGTCGGCCGTTTCACCCGACTGGGTGACACCGATGGTGAGGGTGTTGGGCGCCAGCGGCGGCGGCGCATAACGGAATTCACTGGCGTAATCCACGCTGGTGGGGACACCGGCGAACTGCTCCAGCAGGTAGGCCCCCACCAGAGCGGCATGGCGACTGGTGCCGCAGGCCAGGATCTGAATGCGTTCGATGCCGCTGTAAAAGGCGTCGTCGAAGGGCAAGGCCACCGGTTGCTGCGCCGGTAACCCCTTCGGCAGATGGCGCTCCACCCAGAGCCGGGCAGTCTCGGGCTGCTCGTGGATTTCCTTGAGCATGAAGTGGCGGAAATGCCGCTTGTCGGCCACATGCTCCTGGCCGCTGAGCAGGGAGGGGCTGCGCTGTTGGCGTGCCCCGCTGGCGTCGTAGAGCTCGATCCCCAAGGGACCGAGCAGGGCCACCTCCCCATCCTCCATGGGCAGAATCGTGCGCGTGAAACCGGCCAGAGCGGGCGTATCGCTGGCGCAGAGAAACTCCCCCTCGCCCAAACCGATCAGCAGGGGAGCCGCCTTGCGGGCCACCACCAGCGCTCCGGGCACCTCCGCCCAGAGCACGGCCAGGGCATAGGCCCCCTGCAGGCGGGGCAGCACCGCTTGCACGGCTTCCAGCAGCAGCGCGCCATCGGCAGCGCGGCCAGCGGCCTGCAAGCGTGCCAATTCAGCAGCCACCAGGTGGGGGATCACCTCGGTGTCGGTGTCCGAGAGGAAGGTCACACCGTTGGCGCTGAGCTCTTCGCGCAGCGCTCGGTGGTTTTCGATGATGCCGTTCTGCACCACGGCCACGGCACCGCTGCCATCGCGATGGGGATGGGCGTTGTGCTCCTCAGGCTTGCCATGGGTGGCCCAGCGGGTGTGGCCGATGCCCACCAAGCCCGGGGCACCGTCGCGCTCCACCCGGGCCGACAGATTCACCAGCTTGCCCTTGGCGCGGATGCAATGCAGCTGCCCCGACTCCACCGTGGCCACGCCGGCGGAGTCGTAGCCGCGATATTCCAGTTGGCGAAGACCCTCGAGCAGCAGGGGTGCCGCATCCCGGGAACCGATCACCGCAACGATTCCGCACATACAAAAAAGCCCGGCACTGCCGGGCTGAGCTTATGGGTTGTGGAGCAGAAAAAACTGTGAAACGCACCAAGCGTTGAAACGATCAGTACGACAGGCCCATGCTGCGGCTGGTTTCATCACCGAGGTACACGCGGATGCTGAGGAAGTCGGTGGGGCAGGCGGTTTCGCAGCGCTTGCAGCCCACGCAATCCTCGGTGCGGGGAGAGGACGCGATCTGACCGGCCTTGCAGCCATCCCAGGGCACCATCTCGAGCACATCGAGAGGGCAGGCACGCACGCACTGGGTGCAGCCGATGCAGGTGTCGTAGATCTTGACGGCGTGGGACATGAGCCCGTCTCGGTGCAATTGACTTGGCGTCAACGTACCCGCCACAACCGCCTCTGAGATCGTGCTCGCGCTTCGCCGTCACTGTTGTTAACGCCCGTGACTGGTGCGGCCGGCGTCAGCCCGTAAGATGCGGCGTCCCGTCTTCACGGCCATGTCTCAGGAAGCAATCCTCGAAAAAGTCCGTTCGATCGTGGCGGAGCAGCTCAGCGTCGACGCCGGTGAAGTCAAGCCGGAGTCCAATTTTCAGAACGATCTGGGCGCCGACTCTCTCGACACCGTCGAGCTGGTGATGGCCCTGGAAGAAGCGTTCGACATCGAAATTCCCGACGAAGCCGCCGAAGGCATCACCACCGTCGGTGACGCCGTTAAGTACATCGAAGACAAGCAGGCCTGAGGTTCCGCAGCATGGTGGAGGGTCTCCAACGCGTCGTGGTCACCGGCCTTGGCGCGGTGACACCGATCGGCAACAGCGTTGCCGACTACTGGGACGGGCTCACGTCCGGCCGCAACGGCGTCGCAGGCATCACCCTGTTCGACGCGTCTGCACACGCTTGCCGCTTTGCCGCGGAAGTGAAGGCATTCGATCCAACGGGGTTCATTGAGCCCAAAGACGCCAAGCGCTGGGATCGCTTCAGCAAATTCGGTGTGGTGGCAGCCCAACAGGCTCTGGCTGATTCCGGCCTGGAGATCACTCCAGATAACGCTGAGCGCATCGGCATCATCATCGGGTCGGGCGTGGGCGGTTTGCTCACGATGGAAACCCAGGCCCACGTGCTCGACGGCAAAGGGCCCGGCCGCGTGAGCCCCTTCACCGTGCCGATGATGATTCCGAACATGGCCACAGGTCTGGCGGCGATCGCCGTGGGTGCCAAGGGTCCAAGCTCGGCGGTGGCCACCGCCTGTGCCGCGGGATCCAATGCCATCGGTGATGCGTTCCGCCTGCTCCAGCTGGGCAAGGCCGACGCCATGCTCTGCGGCGGGGCGGAATCGGCGATCACCCCCCTGGGGGTGGCTGGATTCGCCAGTGCCAAAGCGCTGTCGTTCCGCAACGATGACCCGGCCACGGCCAGCCGCCCCTTCGACCGCGATCGGGACGGCTTCGTGATCGGCGAAGGAGCCGGCATGCTGGTGCTCGAAACCCTCAGCCACGCCGAAGCTCGCGGTGCCACCATCCTTGCCGAGGTGGTCGGCTACGGCACCACCTGCGATGCCCATCACATCACCTCGCCCACACCGGGGGGTGTGGGTGGTGCAGCCGCCATGCGCCTCGCCCTGGACGACGGTGGTGTGTCAGCGGCGAGTGTGGATTACGTGAATGCCCACGGCACCAGCACCCCCGCCAACGACAGCAACGAAACCGCTGCCATCAAGAGCGCTCTCGGTGATCGTGCCCTGCAGATCCCGGTGAGCTCCACCAAGTCGATGACCGGCCATCTGCTGGGTGGCTCCGGCGGGATTGAAGCCGTGGCCTGCGTGCTGGCACTGCAGCACAACGTGGTTCCTCCCACGATCAACCACGCCAATCCCGATCCCGACTGTGATCTGGATGTCGTTCCCAACACAGCTCGAGACCACAAACTGGAGACGGTGCTTTCCAACTCCTTTGGCTTCGGCGGTCATAACGTCTGCCTGGCTTTCCGCTCGATGGGGTGAGCGGCGACACCGCACCCCTGCTTCAAACTGTCCGCAACGCACTTTTCACCATGGTCGCAGCGCCCGCCTCTCTCGACACGCTCTGCATCAACAGCATCCGGATGCTGGCCGTCGATGCCATCAACAAATCCAAGAGCGGCCATCCCGGCCTGCCGATGGGCTGCGCACCCTTGGGTTATGCGCTGTGGGACAAGTTTCTCAAGCACAACCCCAAGAACCCCAAGTGGTTCAACCGCGACCGCTTTGTGCTCTCGGCGGGTCACGGCTGCATGCTCCTGTACGCGCTGCTGCACCTCACCGGCTACGACTCAGTGTCGATCGACGACATCAAGCAGTTCCGCCAGTGGGGCTCCAAGACGCCCGGCCACCCCGAAACCTTTGAAACTCCTGGTGTTGAAGTAACCACCGGCCCCCTGGGCGCCGGCATCTCCAACGCCGTGGGTCTGGCGATCGCTGAATCCCACCTGGCCGCCAAGTTCAACAAGCCCGGCGCCACCCTCGTGGATCACTACACCTATGTGGTGATGGGGGATGGCTGCAACCAGGAAGGCATCGCTTCGGAAGCCTGCTCCCTGGCCGGCCACCTGAAGCTGGGCAAGCTGATCGCCCTCTACGACGACAACCACATCACCATCGACGGCCGCACGGACGTGTCCTTCACCGAGGACGTGCTCAAGCGCTACGAGGCCTACGGCTGGCATGTGCAGCACGTGGCCGACGGCAACACCGATGTGGACGCCATCGCCAAGGCGATCGAAGCCGCCAAGGCCGTGACCGACAAGCCGTCGATCATCAAGGTGACCACCACCATCGGCTACGGCTCCCCCAACAAGGGCGACACCGCCGGCGTGCACGGTGCACCCCTGGGTGAAGACGAAACCGTCCTGACCCGTCAGCAGCTGGGCTGGGAGTACGGCCCCTTCGAAGTGCCCCAGGAGGCTTACGACCAGTTCCGCCAGGCGATCGAGCGTGGCGCCAGCCTCGAAGCCGAGTGGAACCAGACCCTGGCCACCTACCGCACCCAGTTCCCCGCTGAAGCGGCTGAGTTCGAGCGCATGCTGCGCGGTGAACTGCCCGAGGGTTGGGACAAGGATCTGCCCACCGCTGGCCCCGACGAGAAGGGTCTGGCCACCCGCAAGCACTCCCAGATCTGCCTGGGCGCCCTCGGCCCCAACCTGCCTGAGCTGATCGGTGGCTCCGCCGACCTCACCCACTCCAACTACACCGACATCAAGGGCGAAACCGGTTCCTACCAGCCGGAAACCCCTGAGAAGCGCTACCTGCACTTCGGTGTGCGTGAGCACGCCATGGCGGCCATCCTCAACGGCATCGCCTATCACGACAGCGGCCTGATCCCCTACGGCGGCACCTTCCTGGTGTTCGCCGACTACATGCGCGGCTCCATGCGCCTGTCGGCCCTAAGTGAACTGGGTGTGATCTACGTGCTCACCCACGACTCCATCGGCGTCGGCGAAGACGGTCCCACCCACCAGCCGATCGAGACCATTCCCTCCCTGCGCGCCATGCCCGGGATGCTGGTGTTCCGTCCTGGCGATGCCAACGAAACCAGTGGTGCCTACAAGCTGGCGATTCAAAACCGCAAGCGCCCCAGCGCCCTGTGCCTCAGCCGTCAGGGCATGGCCAACCAGGCCAATTCCTCGATCGACAAGGTGGCTCTGGGCGGCTATGTGCTCGAAGACTGCGAAGGCACCCCCGATCTGATCCTGATCGGCACCGGCACCGAGCTCGACCTCTGCGTGCAGGCCGCCAAGCAGCTCAGCGCCGAAGGCAAGAAGGTGCGCGTGGTGTCCATGCCCTGCGTGGAACTGTTCGATGAGCAAAGCGACGCCTACAAGGAAGAAGTGCTCCCCAACGCTGTGCGCAAGCGCATGGTGGTGGAAGCTGCTGAATCCTTCGGCTGGCACCGTTTCATCGGCCTCGATGGTGACAGCGTCACCATGAACCGCTTCGGTGCATCCGCCCCCGGTGGAACCTGCCTCAAGGAGTTCGGCTTCACGGTTGAGAACGTTGTGGCAAAATCCAAAGCCCTGCTTGGATGACGTCATGCCCTCGAACCGTCAGCCTCAGCCGACTGGTTCCACAGAGCATGACCAACAACTGGCCCCTTCTGCCGCGGTGCAGGAGGGGTTTTTTCATGATTCAGGCTCACAACAGAGTGAGCAATCAGCAAGAAAACGGGGACAAAAACGGCGCTTCGGCGCCGCTGGCCTGCTGAATGTGCTGATCACCAATGCTGTGCTGCAGATTCTGCTGGCCAGCAACCTAGTGGCCGTCACCATGGCCACTTTGATCAGCCAGGCGATCAACACCGGCCTCGGATATGCCATTTACGGAAAACTTGTTTTCAAAGCCAAAGGGCTGCGTCATCACAGACCGCTGCTTCGCTATTTGTTATTGATGACGGTGATGTGGCTTCTGAATGCTGCAGGGATTGAGGCAGGTGCAGGCGTCGGCATTCAGAAAAATCTTGCCGCTGCCGCACTGATCCCCTGCCTCGCCGTGATATCCTTCGGCGCACAGAAGTATTGGGTGTTCAAGTAGTGAAACTGAGCATCATCATCCCTTGTTACAACGAATCAGCAACCATCCTCTCGTTGATCGACGCCGTCAAACAGTCACCTGTTGCCAACAAAGAAATCATCATCGTGGATGATGGCTCGAGAGACGGGACACGCGACATCCTGAGCACACTGAAGGATCCCGATGTGCGGGTGATCTTTCACAAGATGAACCAAGGCAAGGGCGCTGCACTGCGCACGGGCTTCCAGGAGGCCAGCGGCGATATCTGCATCGTTCAAGACGCAGATCTGGAATACGATCCCCAGGAATTCCCGATCGTGATTCAACCGATTGTGGATGGCAAAGCCGATGTGGTGTTCGGCAGCCGTTTCCAGAGTGGCAGGCCCCATCGCGTGGTGTACTTCTGGCACCGCGTGGGCAATGGCGTGCTCACATTGATGAGCAACTTCTTCACCGATTTGAATTTGTCGGACATGGAGACCTGCTACAAGGCGTTTCGCCGTGAAGTGATTCAAGCGATCAACATTCGCGAAAACCGTTTTGGTTTTGAGCCAGAAGTCACGGCCAAAATCGCAAAGATGAATCTGCGCATCTACGAAGTGGGGATTTCTTATTACGGCCGCACCTACGACGAAGGCAAGAAAATCGGCTGGAAAGATGGCGTGAGAGCGATCTACTGCATTCTCAAATACAATCTTTGGGCTCAACGCTGAAGCACCATGCGCATCACCCGTAACCTGATCACTGGTGGCGCTGGTTTTCTCGGCTCCCACCTCACCGACAGGCTGATGAACGCCGGGGAAGAGGTGATCTGTCTTGACAATTACTTCACGGGTCGCAAAAGCAACATTGCCCAATGGATTGGCCATCCTCGCTTTGAACTGATCCGTCACGATGTGACCGAGCCGATCCGCCTGGAGGTGGACCGCATCTGGCACCTGGCCTGTCCGGCCTCGCCGGTGCACTACCAGTTCAATCCGATCAAAACGGCCAAGACAAGCTTTCTTGGCACTTACAACATGCTCGGCCTTGCGCGCCGGGTGGGCGCACGTTTACTTCTGGCCAGCACCAGCGAGGTGTACGGGGATCCAGAAGTGCATCCCCAACCGGAAAGTTACCGCGGATGTGTGAACACCATCGGCATCCGCAGCTGTTACGACGAAGGCAAACGCATCGCCGAAACCCTCTGCTTCGACTACCAACGCATGCATGGCACGGAAATCCGCGTGATGCGCATTTTCAACACCTACGGGCCGCGCATGCTGCCCGACGACGGACGGGTGGTGAGCAACTTCATCGTTCAAGCGCTGCAAGGACAACCCCTCACTCTCTATGGCGATGGCAGCCAGACCCGCTCCTTCTGCTATGTGGATGATCTGATTGAAGGCATGATCCGCCTGATGAACGGCAACCACACAGGCCCCATCAATATCGGCAATCCGGGTGAGTTCACCATCCGCCAGCTGGCTGAACTGGTGCGCGATCGCATCAATCCCAAGCTCGAACTGATCACAAAACCTCTCCCCCAGGACGATCCACTCCAACGCCAGCCGATCATTGATCTCGCCAGGAAGGAACTTGGCTGGGAGCCGAAGATTGCCCTTCAAGACGGACTGCAACCCACGATCGATTGGTTCAAGCAAAGCCTGAGCAAAGGCTGAACCAATGAACAACAAACAAGTCACGCAAGCAGCTTGCTTTGGGCTGCACTGGCTGCTGATCCCTGCCATCGCAGTAACAATGACATTGTGGCCCACAGTCTCGAGTGGCCTGGAACAACTCCAAACAGATGCAGGAGATACGCTTTTAAACCTTTATTTCCTAGAGCACGCTTACCAACATTTCACGGGATCAACGATTCTCAACCCGGATCAATACTGGTCACCTAACTTTTTCTGGCCAATCAAAAATACTCTGGCCTGGAGCGATCACCTACTGGGACCAAGTGTTCTTTACGGAGCATTCAGGTTTTTACTCGACCCTTACCAAAGCTATGTGGCCTGGCTGAGCCTCACGCTCACCCTCAACTATCTCTCCATCCGGATGGCGGCACAGCGGATTGCACCGACAGCAGCTGCCACTTGGATAAGCATGATTGCCCTGGTAACAGCTTTCAGTCCCGCCATCATCCAACAACTGGGACATCCACAACTTCTCAGCCTCTTCCTCATAGGGCCCATTCTTTGTCTCTGCCACCGCTTGATTCACGAGCCAACAGAGGATTTTGCGATCTCATCATGGTTAAGCCTGGCTTCCTGGTTGCTTGCGATCGGCTTCTTTAATATCTACATCTGCGTCTACGCGTGTTATGGCACATTGATATGCGCTTTGACCCATCTCGGCAGGCGACTCAAAATCAAAAATTTGATCATCAAAAACGGTAAAAACTTAACCCGAAATGCATTCGCTCTTGCCTCAATTATCGGAACAAATTTAGTCATTTATTGGCCCTACCTGCAAACGCTCAAAACGTTCGGAAAACGGCCTGGCGAGGAAATTCTCACGAATCTGCCAAAACCATTGAGCTACTTCTACAGCAGCAATTTCTGGTTGTTGCAAGCACCCTGGAGTCCTGACAATCCACCCCCAGCCATGGTTTACGGAGCTGAGCAGGAGCTGTTTCCTGGCTGGATCGTCCTCATTTTGCTGGCAGCAGCAATTATCACATCGTTCCGCAAGAGCCAAACTGCAAAGAATGGTTTGCGGCCATGGCTTTGGGTGATCGCAGCCATGGTTCTGTTCAGCCTCTCGTGGGGTGGGTTCAGCGCCTGGCCTCTGATCAGCAAGCTCCTGCCCGGGGCAAGTTCACTGAGGGCATCCAGCAGGGTTGCCATGATGATCATTCTTTTTGCATCTCCTGCGCTGGCGCTGGCATCGCAACACTGGCATCACAAACTCAATCAAACCAAAGCAACATTGGCTGGGATTCTGGCCATGACCGGAAGCTTTGCGGGGATCTGGGCCATTGGTCAACCATCCTTCTCGCTACAGCAGTGGAAGAAAGAACTGAATGCTCTCTCTTCATCGCTGAACAACAGCGAGTGCTCTGTGTTCTGGTACCAATGGAGCGATCAACCGCCATGGCGCGCACAAGTGTTGGCGATGCATGCCCAACGACGCACAGGCATCCCCACAGCCAATGGGTACAGCGGACACTTTCCACGAGAGCAATGGCCCTTCACCAATCCATCTGGGCACAACGCATTCCAATGGATTGAGCGCGCCGGTTATCGAGACCACCACGAAACACGAGAGCTCACCAATCCCAAGAGCTGGTGTGTCGCAACGCGAACAGCAGACGGCGACATCTCACTCAGGGATCCTGCAGACATCGTTGCGATCACAATTAAAGACGTGACGAACATTCTCTACACCAACAACGAGTTCTCGCTTGGCTCCAAGCATCGCAATCTCTATTTAAAGGCAGACGACCAAACCAACAAATCACGCTGGCTTCTCCTCACTCGAGACAACAACGCCATAGCGTCGGACCGGGGTGACTACAAAATCACCCAGATCAGTCAGCCAGACCCCCTCGAGTCCACCGTTTTAATCACCGATCGCAATGTCAAACAAGGAATTCAATACGTCTGGGTGGTTAACAGCAAAACAGGTGAATTCCTAAGTCAAACAATGGAGGCCTACCCGAAGCCATAGTCTTCGCTTTCAGCACTCCAAAACCATCAAGACTCCTTCTCCATCTTCACCCCAGCCAGATCAGCAGCTCCGCTCTTGGTCTCAAGAACCTTTTCGAGACCCTCGAGATCCTCATCGGTGATTTTGGTCTGCATCGGGCAGTGCTTCGGTCCGCACATCGAGCAGAACTCGGCCTGCTTGTAAATGTCGGCCGGCAGGGTTTCGTCGTGATACTCCTTGGCGCGCTCGGGATCGAGTGACAACTCAAACTGCTTGTTCCAGTCGAAGTTGTACCGGGCACGGCTGAGTTCATCGTCGCGGTCACGGGCACCGGGACGATGGCGGGCAATATCAGCCGCATGGGCCGCGATCTTGTAGGCGATCAGGCCTTCGCGCACGTCTTCTGCGTTGGGCAGACCGAGGTGCTCCTTGGGAGTCACATAGCAGAGCATCGCCGTGCCGTGCCAACCGGCCATCGCCGCACCGATCGCTGAGGTGATGTGGTCGTAACCGGGGGCGATATCGGTGACCAGGGGACCCAGCACGTAGAAGGGCGCCTCGCTGCACTCCTCCATCTGCTTCTTCACGTTGAATTCGATCTGGTCCAAGGGCACGTGGCCCGGACCCTCCACCATCACCTGCACGTCGTGGGCCCAGGCCCGGCGGGTCAGCTCACCCAGGGTCTTGAGCTCAGCCAGCTGGGCCGCATCCGAAGCGTCGTGCTGGCAGCCAGGGCGCAGGGAATCACCGAGGGAGAAGGTGCAGTCGTAGCGCTTGAAGATCTCGCAGATGTCGTCAAAGCGCGTGAACAGGGGGTTCTGGCGGTGGTGATAGAGCATCCATTGGGCCAGGATGCCGCCGCCTCGGCTCACGATGCCGGTGAGACGCCCCTTCACCTTAGGCAGGTGCTCAATCAGCAAACCGGCGTGGATGGTCTGGTAATCAACGCCCTGCTGACAGTGCTTCTCGATGATGTGCAGGAAATCGTCCTCATCGAGCTTCTCGATCGAGCCGTGCACGCTCTCGAGGGCCTGATACACGGGCACCGTGCCGATCGGCACCGGTGAGGCGTCAATGATCGCTGTGCGCACCTCATCGAGGTTCACACCGCCGGTGGAGAGGTCCATCACCGTGTCGGCGCCGTACTTCACCGCCAACTTCAGTTTGTTCACCTCTTCGGCCGCATCGGAGGCATTGGGGGAGGCGCCGATGTTGGCGTTCACCTTGCACTTGCTGGCGATGCCGATCGCCATCGGCTCCAAACCGGTGTGGTTGATGTTGGCCGGGATGATCATGCGGCCCCGGGCCACCTCCTCCATCACCAACGATTCGGGCAGATTCTCACGCTTGGCCACGTAGGCCATCTCTTCCGTCACCACGCCCTGGCGGGCGAAGTGCATCTGAGACACGTTGGCCTGTCCGCGGCGGGACTCAACCCAGGAAGCGCGCATGATTCGTTCAGCGAGAGAACTGCCAGGAGCCGGCCAACAAACCGCAGATCACGCGCTTTCACTTCCCTGGCGCCGGCATGATCCGGATCAGGTTCGGAGGGTGTGATCTCAGCCCAGGCCGCTCAAGAAAACAGCCGCGGGCACCCCTAGTGGTCTCCAAAAGGTAGCAAGCGCTTGGCAGAGCGGGGGTCACCCCCCCTGCAGACCATTCAATGCCGCTGCCACCACCCGGTGGTCCTGGTCTTGTTGCAAGGGCTGGAGCAAGGCGCGGGCCCGCTCACCAATGGGACCACCCTGCGACTCGCGCACGATCCGCCCGAGAATTTCAGCCCCGCTCACCCGCACCGTGCCATCGCCATCGGCAACGGCGATCTCGGCCAGTTCCAACAGCCAGGCCAGGTTGATCTGCGCTTGCTCCGCCAGGCCGGAGAGGATGCTGCAGCGCACCAGCCAGGCGTCGTCGGCTGCAAACGCAGCACGCAGCAACGGCCAGGACCGCTCCACGCCGTAGCTCACCAGGGCATTGGCGGCCTCGGCTCTCACGTTGGCGTCCTCATCGCTGCCGAGCAGCGTCTCCAGCACCGCCCAGCCCTGCTCGGTGCGTTTGTAGCCCAAACCACTGCAACTGAGAGAGCGCACCAGAAACGCCTGCTGCTGGGTTCCCAGCACCAGCAGGGGCACCGCCTGCTCATCGCTGCAGAAGCGCAGCTGGGTGAGAGCAGGCATCGCCCGGGTGGGATCCCCGGAGCCAATCGCCTCCCTGAGCACATCGAGGTCGGGCGCGTCCCCTGGGGGGGTCTGGGGGCTGGATGCCATCGGCTCAGGACTCCTCGAAACGACTGCGACGCAAGGCCAGCAACAGCCGATGACGCCGCCGCCGCCGGCCCACCACGGCATGGACCATCAGGCCTGCACCCACAAGGATGGCAGGGAGAGACTGCAACCTGTCGGCACCCTCCCGTTGCAACAGGGCCACCACACCCAGCAACACCAGCAGAGGAGCGGCCAGGGACAGCAGCACATGCAGGCGGGTGCGGGGTGGCCGGTTCATGCCGGAGGCTCCCAGGCCAGAAGCGCCGCCGTCAGCACCCGAATGCCCACCGCCAAACAGGCCTCATCAGGAAGAAAGTGGCCGTTGTGCAGCGGTGCGCAGCCCTCAGGCCCGGCCACCCCCAAACGGAACATCGTGCCGGGCACACCCTTGAGCAGCTCAGCAAAATCCTCAGCCCCCAGGGAGGGCTGCTCCAGCCGCATCACCTGGGTCGCCCCCAGCTGCTCGATGGCGCAGCGCTCCAGCAGAGCCGTGAGCTCCGCGTCGTTGTGCACCGGAGGGGAGATGCAGCGGTAGTGCACCCGGGCTGTGGCACCGAAACCCGCGCACAGGGCCTGCACGGTGTCTTCGATCCAGGCGGGCAAACGGTCGTGCACATCCGTGCAGAGACAGCGCACCGTGCCCAGCAGACGCACCCGATCAGCGATCACATTGAAGGCCTTCCCCCCTTCGATACGCCCGAAACTCACCACCACCGGATGCAGGGCATCGAGCCGGCGGCTGATCGCTTCCTGCAAGCCGGTCACCACCCGCGACGCGATCCAGATCGCATCCACCGATTGATGCGGACGGGCGCCATGCCCGCCCTCGCCAATCACTTCGATCTCCAATTCACCCGCCGCGGCCGTCAGGCTGCCGCTGCGCACGCCAATGCTCCCCGCCGGCAGGGACGGAAACACGTGCACACCGAACAAGCCGTTGAGGCCGTCGGTGGCACCGGCATCCCGCATCCAGCGGGCACCTTGGGCCAGCTCTTCGGCGGGCTGGAACAGCAGGCGCAGGCCCACGGGCCGCTCGGGCTCAGCGGCCAGCAGCCGGGCGACGCCCAGACCGATGGTGCTGTGCAGGTCGTGGCCGCAGGCGTGCATCACCCCCTGGCGCAAGGAGGCGTACGGCAGGCCCGTGCGCTCCTCCACCGGCAGGGCGTCCATGTCCACCCGCAACCCCAGCTTGGGCCCCTGCTCCGGCCCGAGATCCGCCACCACACCAGTGCGACCGACACCCTCACGCACCCGCCAGCCGGCCTCCCGCAAGGCACCGGCCAACAAAGCGGCGGTGTGATGTTCTTCGCCGCTGAGCTCAGGGTGGGCATGCAGATGGCGGCGGAACGCGATCAACTCCGGCAGCATCGCCTCGAGGCGCTCGGTCCAGGGCTGGGTAGGGGTCATGACACCTCCAGGGCAAGAAAACGCTCGAGATCGGCAATCGGTGTGGGCGGCCAGCGCCGCACCTGGGCCAGCCAGGCCGAATCGCGGTAGCTGGGATCCAATCCGGCCGCTGCCGCCCAATGGCTTTCGGCTTCACCGCGGGAGCCCTGCCGCCAGAGCAAAGCACTGAGGGCGGCGCGGGCATCAGCAAACAGGGGATAGCGGCGGATCAGATTGCGCAGCTGACGCTCAGCTTCGGCAAGATCCTCGAGCTGATAAAGGGCCAAGGCGTCACTGGAGCGGGCCATGGCAAACCCCGGGCGGGCATCGGCGGCCTGGCGATACAAACGCTGGGCTTCGGCCCAGTCGCCTTCAGACCCCCGCACATTGCCCAGGTTGTAAAGCGCCGAAGCATCAAGGGGATCGCGCTGGAGGATCCAGTCGTAATCCGCCGCGGCCTCAGGCCAACGCTGCAAGGCTTCCTCAGCGGTGCCCCGATTGAGATGGGGATCGGCATCGTCCGGTGCCAGGTCGATCGAGCGGGTCTGATCGGCGATCGCCCCCTCGGGGTCCCCCAACATCAAGCGGATGTTGCCGCGGTTGCTCCAGGCGGCAGCATCGCGAGGCGCCAGCTCCAGCACCTGATCCCAGAGAGGCAGCGCTGCCTGCGGGTCGCCCTGGCGGCTCAGGCTCAAGGCCTGCTCAAACAAGCGCGGCAGGTCGTTCGCCTGCGGGTCGCCTGCTGCCATCACTGGCCAAGGGAGTATCAACAGGGTGAGCAGCACCAGCACAGTCAAGCCGTGGCGTAATCCCGTCATGCCGCCTGCTCCTGGGGGTATGGCCAACCGAGATGACCCCGCCCCGCGGCGGTCACCACCCGGCCTCGGGGGGTGCGCTGCAGAAACCCGAGCTGCAGCAGATAGGGCTCCACCACCGACTCCAGGGTGGCCGGATCCTCACCCAGGGCAGCCGCCAGTGTGTCGAGGCCGGCAGGACCACCGCCATGGGACTGCAGCAACAGCTCCATCAGGCGGCGATCACTGGCATCCAAGCCGCGACCATCGACGCGATGCAGGGTGAGGGCTTCATCCACGAGGGCCTGATCAATGCGGCCCGCGCAGGCCCGCACGCAGGCCACGTCGCGCACCCGGCGCAGCAGGCGGTTGGCGATGCGGGGGGTGCCCCGGCAGCGGCGGGCAATCTCCGTGCAGGCCGCCGCACTGAGGTCGAGATCAAGGAGACCGGCGGCCCGTTCCACGATGGCCTGCAGATCCTCCAGGCCGTAAAACTCGAGCCGTTGAATCAGCCCGAAGCGATCGCGCAACGGCGAGCTCAAGGCACCGGCCCGGGTGGTCGCTCCCACCAGCGTGAAAGGCGGCAGGTCGAGGGCGCGGGTGCGCGCCGTGCTGCCCTTGCCCACGGTGAGATCCAGGCGGCGGTCTTCCATGGCCGGGTAGAGCAGCTCTTCGGCCACCCGGCTGAGCCTGTGGATCTCATCGATGAACAACAGATCCTTGGGCTGCAGGGTCACCAGCAACCCCACGATGTCGCGGGGGCGCTCCAGGGCCGGTGCACTGGTGATCCGGCAGGTCACCCCCAGCTCTTCGGCGAGCACCATGGCCATGGTGGTTTTGCCCAGGCCGGGCGGGCCGTAGAGCAGCACGTGATCGAGGGCCTCGCCGCGGCCGACGGCCGCCTGCACGGCAATGCCCAACACCTGCTTCAGCTCGCGCTGACCGATGTAATCCGCCAGCCGCTTGGGCCGCAGGCTGTCCTCCTTGGCCCCAACCCGGCCGGGATCGCGATCATCTTCGGCCTGCCGGGCCCCATCCACCACGCGATTGGGGACGCGATCCGGACCGCGATCTGGCCGAGGACGCTGGGATGCGGCGTTGGAGGAAACGATCGCCATGATGGAAGGGTACCGACCCCTGGATAGGGTCGGGGAATCAAGCGGCTGAGAGGCCTGAAGGGGGATGGCCAAAGGAGGAGGCAAGAAGAGTGCCGCTGCGGCGCGCGCCGCAGCCAACCGGCTGCTGGCGGATAACCGCCTGGCCCGGCATCAGTACGACATCCTTGAAACCCTGGAAACCGGCATCGAACTGGTGGGCACCGAGGTGAAATCGATCCGGGCCGGACAGGCCAACCTGCGCGACGGGTTTTGCCTGATCCGCAACGGAGAGCTGCAGCTGCACAACGTGCACATCTCCCCCCACACCCATGCCAGCGGCTACTTCAACCACGACCCGCTGCGGGTGCGGCGCCTGCTGGCGCACCGGCGCGAGATCGACAAACTGCGCGGCCAGCTGGATCAGAAAGGACTGACGCTGATCCCCCTGAACCTGCACCTGCAGGGCTCCTGGATCAAACTCACCCTGGGACTGGGCAAGGGGCGCAAACTCCACGACAAGCGCGCCGCCGAAAAAGACAAACAGATCAAGAAAGAAACGCGTGCAGCACTGTCGCGTTACTGATTCGTCACGAGAGCGAAACTAGTTCGTGTCAGGGGCGGGCGGCTGCCCATCTTCATCCACCCCTGACGGGATCTCCTCCGCAGCCGGTGGCTCCTCCACCCCGGCCGGCTTCGGCCCCGGCGGCTCCGGCAAGGCTTCCACGGGCCCCTCGGCCCCGGTGGCCGGATCGGGGATGGGATCGGGATCCACTGCAGGCAGGGGCTTGGGCTCCGGGAGATCCGCCCGGCAGGACAAGGTGAGCAACCCGGAAGACACGCCGTCATTGGTGACCAACACCTGCACCGGCGATCCGGCGTCTTCCGTGAGGGTCACCACCCGCAAGGGTCCGCGATCCGCCGCCACCTCCCCGTCGGCGCCGTACACCGTCATCTGCATCAGCGGTGTGCCGTTGATGCCCAGTACCAAGCGCCGGCCGGCGGGAACGCTGATCGAAATCAAACGCGCTCCGCCCGCAGACACCCGGCTCGAGAGCACGGTGGGCACCCCTGCCCGGGCTTTCACCGCTTCGATGCGCACATCCTCCAGACTGCGCAATGCGGCCGCGAACCACAGCTGCCGGAACGGTTCCGGCGGCTTCACCCCGGTGGCCACACCGGGCAGGAGCGTCTGCGCCGACGCACTCACCAACTGCTCCACCACCCGCACATTCACCCCCTGCTGCACCAGCGCCTGGCGCTGCTTCTGCCAGTCGGCATCCTTGAGCCGGCCCAGTCGGGCGCGCAGCATCGGCGGCAGCTGCTCCACCCGGGCCAGCCATTCCTCCGCCAGCTCGTTCCAGACCCGCCGGAGCGGGGCATCCTCCAGGGAATCGCTGGGCAAGCGGCCATTGCGTTCCGGGAAGCGAGCCAGCAGGCTGGCATCCACCAGCTGAAGGAACCAGCTGCGATCCACTTGCAAGGCCCTCAGGCGGCTCAACAGTTGCTGGCGTTGATCCACCTCCGCGGGGGGAAGGCTGGCTGCAGGGGAGCGACCGATCACATCCCGCTCCGTGGATGGCGCACCGGCGGGGGGCTTGCCGCGACTGAGCAGGAACCATCCGATCGCCGTACCCACCAGCGCAGACACCAACAGGGCGCCCACCACCGGCCAAAGCCGGCCCTCGGCGGCCTGCTGACGCTGTTCCGCACGGGGGCGGGGCCGCTCGGACGCGTCCGAAGCCGCAGCGAGAGGCGGCAGGTCTGGCGACGGAGGCGCCGCCTGGGGTTCGGCGACCACCACCGGCGCCAGCACCAGGGTGCGGTCCGCCCGCGGCTGGGGGCCGGTGGACTCGGGCATGGTGACCCGCTGCAACGCTTTGAGCGCCTCGCTGGCGGTGGCAAAGCGCCGATCCCCCTGCTCCGACAGCAGGCGTTCCAGCACCGTGCGGTAGGGCGACTCCAGATCCAGATCCGCCGGCAGCAACCAGTCGTCAGCCTCCGACGCCAGCAGCTGTTCAGGAGGACGGCCGCTGAGCAGGGTGAGGGCGGTGACCCCCAGGGCGTGCAGATCCATCCAGGGCGCAGCGGGCTCCTGCCGCCCCTGGGCGCGGGGGGCATAGGCCGCCGACGCCCCTGGGATCGGCTGCTCACCGCTGCGCTGCAGCAAGCCGAAGTCGATCAACACCGGCAGACCGTCCTGGTCGCGCCGGAGCAGATTGCGGGGGTTGAGATCACCATGCACCAGCTGCTGGCCGTGCAGCACAGCGAGGGGCGGCAGCAGTTGGCGCAGCAGCAGCAACACTTCGCCTGGCCCGAACACCAGCTGCCGCTCCAGACGCTGCGCCTGGATCTGCAGCAGGCTGGAGCCCTCCTGCCATTCGCGCACCAGCCAGAGGCAGCCCTGCTCCTCGAGCAAGCCGCCGAAGCGGGGGATCTGGGGGTGCAGCACCGACTGCATCGCCGGCCACAACCCACGGATGCGCTCAGAAGCCTGGGCATCCCGGAGCTGACGCACCGCCACTGGCGCACTGGCGGCCATCTGATCGGCCGCACACCAGAGCGTTCCCTGGGGATGATCTGGATCCGCAGACAGGCAGCGATCCAGGCGGTACCGGTCAGCCAGCAGGGTGCCGATCACAACGTGGAGGCGGTAGTGGGCTGAATGGTAGGGGCAGTGTCCTGCAGACACCGGGATGGGGAGCCCCTAAGGTCACCGCCGATGCGCCCAACCGCCATGGCTTCCGGCACGCTTCTGAACCGGCTGATGGCCGTGCGGCATGCCAGCGAAGCCCTGATCGAGCCGCTGGACACCGAAGACCTCAACCTTCAGGGCATGGCCGATGCCAGCCCGCCCAAATGGCATCTGGCCCACACCACCTGGTTCTTTGAAACGTTTGTGCTCCGGCCCTACCAGCCGGACTACGAGCCGGCCGACGCCCGCTGGAGCTACCTGTTCAACTCCTATTACGAAGCCGTCGGTCCCCGCCAACCCCGTCCCCAGCGCGGCCTGCTGAGCCGGCCGCCGATGCGGGAGGTGAGCGCCTGGCGGAGCCGGGTGAACGCGGCCCTCGAACGCCTGCTGGAGAGCAGCGGCGACGCCCCCTGGCTCGAGCTGGTCGAGCTGGGGCTGCAGCACGAGCAGCAGCATCAGGAGCTGATGCTGATGGATCTACTCGACGGCTTCAGCCGCCAACCGCTCGAACCGGCCTACCGCGCGGACTGGCGGGAGCCCGCATCAAACGGCAGCGATGACCACAACACCAGCTGGCTGGCCTGCCCGGGCGGCCTGGTGGAGGTGGGGCATGCCGGATCCAGCTTCCACTTCGACAACGAAACCCCCCGGCACCGGGTGTGGCTCGACCCGTTCCAGATCGCCGATCGCCTCGTGACCAACGGCGACTATCTGCAGTTCATCCACGCAGGCGGCTACCAACGCCCCGAGTTCTGGATGAGTGAGGGCTGGGCGGAATGCTGCCAACGGGGTTGGCAGGCCCCCCGCTACTGGCGCGGGGATCGCGCCGGCGAAGGACCCTGGCGTTGGGAGTTCACCCTGGGAGGACGCTGCCCCCTGGCGGAGCACAGACCGGTGCGCCACCTCAGCTGGTTTGAAGCGGATGCCTACGCCCGCTGGGCCGGGGCTCGCCTTCCCAGCGAGGCGGAATGGGAACTGGCCAGCCGCACCTTCGGCGAGCAGTTGCTGCAAAGCCATGGTGAGCTCTGGCAGTGGACGTCGAGCCCCTACCGCCCGTACCCCGGCTTCCAGGCAGCCAGCGGTGCGGTAGGCGAATACAACGGCAAGTTCATGACCTCCCAGTTCGTGCTGCGGGGCAGCAGTCAGCTCACACCCAGGGGCCATTCCCGCGACACTTATCGCAACTTCTTTCCACCGGCCAGTCGCTGGATGGCGGCCGGCCTGCGCCTGGCCCGATGACCACGCTCACGCCATCGAAACCGGAACTGATCGACCTGCATCCGCCAGCGGCGGACATGCTGCGGCTCGTGCGCCAGGGCCTGCAGCAGGAGCCTCGCCAGCTCCCGGCTTGGTTCCTGTACGACGCGGAAGGCTCACGCCTGTTTGATCAGATCTGCGAGCAGCCCGAATACAGCCTCACGCGCACGGAAATTGGGCTGCTGGAGCATTCGGCTGCCGAGATCGCCGCTGCCCTCGGCGCGGGGGTGATCGTGGAGTTCGGCGCTGGCAGTGCCCGCAAGGTCGGCACCCTGCTCAACGCCCTCCAACCCTCGGCCTATGTGGCCCTCGACATCAGCGCCGACCATCTGCGCCAGGCCACAGCCGACCTGCAGACGCGCCACCCCAGCGTGCCCATGCTCGGCATCTGCTGCGATCACAGCGCCCTGACAGCTCTGCCGGAGCATCCTCTGCTGCAGGGCCAGCGCCGCATCGGCTTTTTTCCTGGAAGCTCCCTGGGCAATTTCACCCGCCCGGAGGCGGTTGCGCTGCTGCGGCGCTTCCGCCAGCTGCTCAATGGCGGGCCCCTGCTCCTTGGCCTGGATCAACCCAAGACACCCGAACGGCTCGAGGCCGCCTACAACGATGCCGCCGGCGTCTCCGCCGCCTTTGCCCGCAACCTGCTCCATCGGCTGAACAGCGAACTGGGGGCCACGTTCGACCCCGAGCGGTTCCACTACGACGCGCTTTGGCAGGCCGCCGAGCACCGGGTGCGCATGGCCCTGGTGAGCCAGGAGCCTCAGTCGGTGTCGATCGCCGGTGAGTGTTGGCAATTCGCAGCAGGCCAACCGCTGGTCACCGAGTACAGCGTGAAATACACCCCGGCCATGGCCCGCGATCTGGCCGCGGAAGCGGGCTGGTGTTGGCGGCAGCGCTGGCACGACCCGGCCGACGATCTCTCCCTGCACTGGCTGGACGCGGCAGACTGAGCCCAGCAGTGAAGTGGGACACCGCCATGGGTCGAGAAGAGCAACGGCGCACGGTGCGGTTGCAGCGGGAATCGCTGATGGAGGAGCTCGAGGCGGTGTACCAGCAGGCCTTCGAACGGCTCGGTGGTCTGGAGCTCGGGGAGGGGTCGGTGGCTCGGCTCACCCAGCTGCTGCTGCGCTCGCGGGATGGGGCCATCACCCCGCTGCAGGAGGAGATCGAAGCGCCGCTGATTACACGGGCTCCGGATGCAGCCGTCAGTGAGGCTGCGGACTGATGGCTCCGACCTGGCTGGATCAGCTGGAACGCAACCTGGAGGATCGGCTCAATGCCTTTCTTCGGGCCAACCCGGATCAGGATCGCTTGCTGCGCGAACAGCATCTGCAAGACCGCCAGCAGGACCTGAACCGTCGTCGCGATCAGATGCAGAGTCAGGCCAAGGACCTGCGCCGGCGGCTGTTATCCCTGGCGGAACAGGTGCAGGCCTGGAGTGAGCGCAGCCGCAAGGCCCGCGCGGCAGGGGCAGAGGATCTGGCCGAACGGGCTGACCATCACGTGCAAACGCTGATGGAGCAGGGCCGGGATCTCTGGAGTGAACTGGAGACGCTGGGCTGCGCTTTTCAAGGCCTCGACCAGCAGATCAGCGATCTCCGCCAACAGGCAACCCAACAAAACCAAGGACGCAGCCTGGATGAAGACTGGGCCCTGTTTGAAGCCAGACAGGAACTGGAGGAGCTGCGGCGCCGGCAAGGGCTCGACTGACCGCAGCCCTTGCCCTGATCAGGCTGTCTCGATCAGGCCTTGGGTGCCGGGGGCTCAAGGCTCACGTTCTCGGGGGGAGGCGTGGGGTCGGGATCGGCGATCAGCATGTGCTGCAGCACAATCTCAGGGCGCTCACTGTCGCGCCAGCGAATCCGATAGGCGGGCATCTTGGTGCCCCGGCTGGTGGTCTGCTCCACCGGCTCCATCACCCAGCCGCGGCGGGAACGGCCTTGGGGATTGCGCTTGACCACCGCATCGGCGTGCTTGAAGCGGAAACCTACGCGCTCACCACTCATGGGAAAGGGACCATGCCACTGTGCACCATTATCCACCCCGAGGGTGCCCAAGCGCTGAGTCCATGGTCCAGCTTGTCGCTCAGCCCTCAGGACGCAGCAGCGGGAAGGCGATCACATCGCGGATGGAGGGACTGTCCGTGAGCAGCATCACCAGGCGGTCGATGCCGATGCCCAGGCCTCCAGTGGGGGGCATGCCCACTTCCAGGGCCTGCAGAAAGTCCTCATCCACCCCCTGGGCTTCCTCATCACCGGCGGCCCGGCGTGCCTGCTGAGCCTCTAGGCGCCCGCGCTGGTCCACTGGATCGATCAACTCGCTGAAGGCATTGGCCGTTTCCCGACCAACGATGAACAACTCGAAGCGCTCCACCAAGCCAGGCTTGCTGCGGTGCTTGCGGGCGAGCGGAGAGATCTCCTCGGGATAGTCGAGCACGAAGGTGGGCTGGATCAGATTGGCTTCCACGGCATGCTCAAAAGCCTCATTGAGCAGACGGCCCACCGAATCGGCTTTGTCTGGCACCGGCAACCCCTTGGCCGTCATCGCTTCAGCGGCCGCCGCCCGATCCGCGAAAGCCGTGAAGTCGAGGCCGGTGGCTTCCTCCACCAGCTCGTGCATCGTCGCCCGGCGCCAGGGCGGGGTGAGATCGATCTCCGTGCCTTGGTAGGTGAGCCGCGTGCCGCCGCACACCTGCTCGCACACCGAGGCGATCATCGACTCGGTGAGCTCGATCATCCCCAGGTAATCGGCATAGGCCTGATACACCTCCACCGAGGTGAACTCAGGGTTGTGGCGGGTGCTCACCCCCTCGTTGCGGAAGATGCGACCCAGCTCGTAGACCCGCTCAAAACCGCCCACCACCAAGCGTTTGAGGTGCAATTCGGTGGCGATGCGCAGGTAGAGCGGGAGATCCAACGTGTTGTGGTGGGTGATGAACGGACGCGCATCGGCTCCTCCTGCCTCCGACTGCAGCACGGGCGTTTCAATCTCGAGGAACTCGCGCTCATCGAGCCAGCGACGGATCGCACTCACGGTCAGCGCCCGGCGTCGGAACGTCTCGCGCGACTGCGGGGTCACGATCAGATCGAGATAGCGCTGGCGATAGCGCTTCTCCACGTCCGCCAGCCCGTGCCACTTGTCCGGCAGGGGCTGCAGAGACTTGGTGAGCATGGTCCACTCCGCCACTTTCACCGACAACTCCCCCCGGTCGGTGCGGCGCAACGTGCCACGCACGCCGATCAGATCACCGGCATCGACCAGAGACGTAATCTGAGCGAAGGCCTCGCCGAGTGCCGCCTTCTCCAGAAACAGCTGGATCGTGCCGGTTTCATCGGCCAGGGTGAAGAACGCAAGCTTGCCCATCACCCGCCGGGTCATCACCCGCCCGGCCACAGCCACCGCACAATCCCGCTCCTCACCCTTGGGCAGATCGGCATGGTCGCTCTGCAACCGAGCCATCCGGTCGCTGGGGTCAAAGGTGAGGGCGTAGGGCTCCCGGCCCTGGTCGCGCAGGGCTGACACCTTCTCGAGGCGGGTCTCACGCAGATCGGACACGGGACGGATAGCAGTCGGCGCCATCCTGCCGGTCGATGGGACCGATGGGGCGGATCAGCCCGCTGCGGCCACCGGGGCGTTGTCACCCATGCGCTGCGAGGAGTAGCCGATTCCGCGCACCGTGAGGATCAATTCAGGGTTGCGAGGGTCGGGCTCGAGCTTGCCGCGCAGGCGAGCCACGTACACATCCACCACGCGCAGATCGGCAGCACGGCGGGGTGGATACCCCCAGAGCTGCTCAAGGATCTCGGCGCGGGGAACCACCCGTCCAGGTTCACGGAAGAGCAATTCCAGAAGGCTGAATTCGGTGTAGGTGAGGGCGATGCGCTCGCTGCCGCGCGTCACCTGCCGGCGGTTGGTGTCCACCACGAGTTCACCGACCCGCACCACACCTTGTCCGGTGGGCAACTCCCTCGGCTCGGCATTGGCCGAACCGCGTCCCACCCGACGCAGGATGGTGGCGATGCGCGCCTCCAGCTCCTTGGGGCTGAAGGGCTTCGGCAAATAATCATCGGCGCCGAGATCCAAGCCAGCGACCCGCTCAGAAATCGCTTCGAGGGCTGAGAGAAAAATGATCGGCACGCAGGATTCAGCCCGCAGACGGCGGCACACCGCAAAGCCGTCCAGCTTGGGCAACATCACATCGAGCACCACCAGATCGGGGGATTCGCGGCTGAAGACTTCAAGGGCCTGTTCCCCATCTTCAGCACACACCACCCGATAACCGGCGAGCTGGAGACGCATCACCAACACACGACGTACCGCCGGCTCGTCATCAACCACCAACAAGGTTGCCTTCGTGGAAGCCGTTCCAGCGTCCTCGGGCCCCTGGCCAGTTTCAAGCTGGGATGGCCCGCCGGTCATCAAACAGTTAGTGAAGAGATGCAACCCTACCGTTCAACCTGAACGGATTGAGGCCAAACAAGCGTGTCAGAACGAGCCTTTGGTTTGTTTTAAGGATCTCGCAACAACCCCTCAGGGCCAACGGGAGCTGGCATAACGATTCCATTGCTGCTCGGCTTCCAGCAGGGCCTGATCGCTGCTGATCTGACCGAGCATCGCGCGCTGGAGCTGGGTGTAAACAATGCTCTGCAGCCGTTTCACCCCCGGGGTCGACGGCACCAACACCCGGGCGCGATTGAGGATCTTGGCCGACATCAGCAGAGCATCCCGGGTCTGCACCGCGTCAGCGCTGGACGGTTGTTCGGCTTCCAGCTCAGCCCGTATTTGCGCCAGGGCCTGGCGTGAAGAGGGCAGCACCAGTCCCTCCCGAGCGAAGCGCGCCTGGTTGGACCCATTGGTGAGAAACAGGGCCAACTCAACGGCCTCCTGGGCGTGATCGCTCTGGCGCGGCACCGCCAGGGTCATCAGCGCCACATTGGCTGTTCCGTCGGCACCGGTCAGCGGCGGTTGCAGCAGGGTGACCGCCGCCACCCCGGGGGCATTGGTTTGGATGTTGCCAAGGGATTTCGCGCCAGTGGCCAGCAGCGCCAGCTCCCCGCTCTGGTAAAGCTCGATCGCCCGCCCCTGCCCCTGGCTCACCACTTCCCTCGGCAGCAGCCCCTCCCGGTAAAGATCCGTCCAGAACGCGAAGGCCTTGCGGCCAGCCGGGGTGTTGAAGGCCGCCCGCTGACGGTCATCCAGCAGGGTCACACCCATCTGCACCATCGACTCCAACAACTCAGCGGAGTCATCCGGCACCACGGTGACGAACAGTCCATAGCGCCCGGTGCGCTCGCGGATGGCGCGGGCATAGGCGGGAACGTCTTCCCAACGCTCAGGTGCCTGCTCCAGACCGGCCTCGCGCAGCAGGTCGCGGTTCACCAGGCTCAGACGCACCGTGAGATACCAGGGAATCGCGATCTGCCCGGCTTCTGGATCCCGGGCTGCCGTCCAAACCGACGGCAGATAGCGCTCTGCAGCACCATCGGGCAACAGCGGCGTGAGATCCGCGAGCCCTCCCTTGCTGGCCAGGCTGGCGGCAAAGAGGGGATTGAGATTCACCACATCCGGGGCCGTGCGCGCGAACACCGACGCCAGCAGCTTGCGTTCCACCTGTCCCCAGAGCACATCGGTCCAACGCACCGGCACATCAGGGTGATCGCCCTCCCAGGCCTTGATCACCGAATTCATGTACGTGTTGAATTTGGGAGCCAGCGCCAACGTCCAGAGCTGCAGGGTTCCCTCCGGCGGCGCCGGCCGGCCGCATCCCCAGCCGAGGGTCGCCACCCCTGCGAGAGCGAGGCCCACCAGCCATCGCCGCGTTCGCCGTCGTTGCTTGAAAGTCATGCAGGTGCGCGGCGTCGCCAGAGGAGCAGTTGCCAGGATCCGACCATTGGCGCCAACAGTCCAGTGATCAAGGCTTGCGCCAGGGTGGTGTGCAGGGCCCAGGCCTGAAGCATCGGCGCAGACGAAGCCAACACCAGCAGCTGCACCCAGAGGCTCAAACCCAGCACCAAGGTGCCGATCCAAGCGAGCAAGCCAAGGCTGAGACTGCGCTGGATCGGTGCACCGCGTCGGCCGATGCGGCCCCACCACCATCCCATCAGCACCAGCGCAGGCACCTGGCTGACATCACCGAGGCTGAGGCCGTCGAGCACTAAACCGAGCGCCGCCCCCGCAATCCCTCCAGACACCGGACCATCCACAAGGGCCCAGGGCAGCAACCAGAGCATCGCCCAGCTGGGGCCGACCCCATCCAGCGCAAGCCAGGACGGAGCAACCAGTTGGAGCAGAGGCACCAGGAGGGCTGAGGCCACGCAGATCGGTTGACGGTGCAAGCGAGCCATGGGTCAGCGCACCTGCACCTGCACCTGCACCCAGTCGATGGCATCGGGCGGCGCAATCAACTGCACCAGGGCCGTCGGCGCGGGAACGCCGCGGAGATTGACGGTCTGCACCACGGCCACCGGCAGATTGGGAGGAAGCAACGTGCTGGCCGGGGATGTGCTGACCAGATCACCGGGCTGCACCTGCACGTCTTTGTCGAGAAACTGCAGCTGGGGACGGGCTGTGCCCAGACCTGCCAGCAGGCCGTGCTGACGGGTTCGCGGCAACCAGACGCCGATGCGACTGCCCGGTGCCGTCAACAAACGCACCCGACTGGTGGACGGCGTCACACTCTGAACGCGACCGATCAACCCTCCAGGGCCAATCACCGCATCATCCTTGGCAATGCCAGCGAAGGAGCCTTTCCCAAGCTCCAGTTGCTGCCACCAGCCCGATGGCGTGCGCGAAATCACCGCCGCCTGCACCCGATCACCTGCGGAGAGCTGATCGAGCTCAAGCAGGCCGCGCAGGCGCGCATTGTCCTGCTCGAGCAACTCCAATCGGGAGACGTCGTTCTGGCGAACGGCGGACTGCACCCACTCCCGCTGCGCCGACCCCGGCCAGAAGGGCCGGCTGAGCAGAGCAAACGCATCCGCGAACCCGGCGCCTTTGCTCAGGCGCACCAGCCCGAGGACCGCCAGGAGGATGACCCAAGGCCACAGCCGCTGAAAGGAGCGCAGTCGCGACCCCTGGGGCCGCTGGGACAACCCCATGACGATCAGACGGCAGCGGCGGCGCGCACGAATTCAGGGGTATCCAGCACGCGCTGCAGACGCTTGTAATCCTCCAGCACCTGCCCGCAGCCCTTCACCACGCAGAGCAGGGGCTCTTCGGCAATGTGGGTGAAGATGCCGGTTTCATGGCTGATCAGGTCGCTGATGCCGCGCACCAGTGCACCACCGCCGGCCAGCATGATGCCGCGATCCACGATGTCAGCGGCAAGCTCGGGAGGGGTGCGCTCCAGGGTGCGCTTCACCGCTTCCACGATCACATTCAGCGGTTCGGCGATGGCCTCGCGCAGATCACCGGCCTGCAACTGAATAGTGCGGGGCAGACCGGACAACAGATGCAGGCCGCGCACGTCCATCACGGTTTGATCAAACTCGTTGTCGGGGAAGGCCGAGCCGATCCGGATCTTGATCTCTTCAGCGGTGCGTTCACCCACCACCAGGTTGTGCACCTTCTTGAGGTAAACGCCGATGGAATCACTGATCTCATCGCCTGCCACGCGCACCGACTCGCTCAGCACGGTGCCGCCCAGGCTGAGCACAGCCACTTCGGTGGTGCCACCGCCGATGTCCACGATCATGGTGCCAACGGGCTCAGTCACCGGCAGCCCGGCGCCGATCGCGGCCGCCACCGGCTCGTCGATCAGATGCACTTCGCGAGCACCAGCCAGACCCGCCTCGCGAACGGCGCGGCGCTCCACCCCGGTCACTCCGCTGGGAATGCCGACCACCAGCCGAGGGGCCACGATGCCGCGGCCCTCATTGCCCTTTTGGATGAAGGTTTTGAGCATCTGCTCAGCGGCGTCGAAGTCGGCGATCACGCCGTCGCGCAGCGGACGCACGGCCCGAATATTGCCCGGGGTACGCCCAAGCATCAGCTTGGCTTCATCGCCCACGGCAAGGGTGGCACCGCGCTCGAGATCGAGGGCCACTACGGAGGGTTCCTGCAGCACGATGCCCTTGCCTGACACATAAATCAGGGTGTTGGCGGTGCCGAGGTCGATGCCGATGTCGCGGGAGAGTTGGAAGCGACGGAAGAGCACTGGCTGAGACTTGGTTCGGCGAATCATAGAGGCAGTTTTCAAGCCCATCTGTTACATCCGCCGATGAAGGTGGAACTCCTTGAAAGCAGCCACGACAACCGTCAGTTCTGACATCCGTGGCGCATCATTGACCCACTAACAGGAGAGATTCAATGGGAGTCAATTCCGTGACCCTGGTCGGCCGTGCCGGTCGCGACCCCGAAGTCCGTTATTTCGAATCGGGCAGCATGGTCGCCAACCTCACCATCGCTGTGAATCGCCGCAGCCGCGACGATGAGCCCGACTGGTTCAATCTGGAGATCTGGGGCAAGCAGGCCCAGGTGGCCGCCGACTACGTGAAGAAAGGATCCCTTCTGGGGATCATTGGCAGCTTCAAGCTCGATCGCTGGACCGATCGCAACAGCGGCGAGGAGCGCAGCAAACCCGTGGTGCGGGTGGACCGACTCGAGCTGCTCGGCTCCAAGCGTGACAGCGAAGCCGCCGCTGGAGCCTTTGCAGGCGGCGGCAACTTCGGCGGCGGCAGCGCCAGCGATGAAGACGTTCCGTTCTGAGGCTCGGTTCAATCGGCGGCGTTGCGGCGCCGCCAGACCCTGAGGCCAAGCCAGATGCCGCCGGCGATCACCGCAATCACCAGCAGCACCTTGATCAACTTGCTGACCGGATCGATCCAGAGCTCCACGTTGCTGTAGCCCTCGCCCAGCACCATGCCGGCGATGGTGAGCAACAGGGTCCAGATCAAACTGCCGGCCGTGGTCCAGATCAGGAAGGGCGTGAGCGGCATCAACTCAATCCCTGCCGGCACGGAAATCAAGGTGCGGATACCGGGAACCAGGCGTCCCCAGAACACCAGAGCGGTGCCGTAACGGCTGAACCAGCGCCGGCTGCGGGCCAGTTCCTCCGGGCTGATGCCGATCCAGCGGCCGTGGCGCCCGAGCCACTGCTCGATGCGCTCCTCGTTGATCAGCCTGCCGATGCCGTACCAAGGGAGCGCACCGATCACGGTGCCGAAGAGGCCGGCCAGCACCACCGGAATGAATTGCAGCTGGCCCTGCTGCACGTAAAAGCCCCCCAGGGGCATGATCAATTCGGAAGGGATGGGCGGAAACAGGTTCTCAAGGAACATGGCCGCAAAGATCGCTCCATACCCAGCCCAGGGATTGGCGGCAACGGCCTGACCGATCCATTCCGGCAACTGGGTGACGAATTCAGAGAGCCCCATGGAGCTTGCGCACGATCGCGCAAGTCTTCCATGGGGAACGCTGGCTGCTGATCAGAAGGATCAGTAGCGGTAGTGGTCGGGCTTGAAGGGACCCTCCACCGGCACGTTGATGTAATCGGCCTGATCCTTGCTCAGCTCGGTGAGCTTGGCGCCGATGCGATCGAGGTGCAGACGGGCCACCATCTCATCGAGGTGCTTGGGCAGCACATACACCTCTTTGCCGTACTCGTTGCCCTTGGTAAACAGTTCGATCTGAGCCAGCACCTGGTTGGTGAAGGAGTTGCTCATCACGAAGCTGGGGTGACCGGTGGCGCAGCCGAGGTTCACCAGACGGCCTTCGGCCAACAGGATGATCCGGTTGCCGCTGGGCAGGGTGATGTGGTCCACCTGGGGCTTGATGTTCTCCCACTCGTAGTCCTTGAGGGAGGCGACATCGATTTCGTTGTCGAAGTGGCCGATGTTGCAGACGATCGCTTCGTCCTTCATCTTCAGCAGGTGCTCGTTGCGGATCACCTGGTAGTTGCCGGTGGCGGTCACGAAGATGTCCATGTCTTCCACCACGTCTTCCAGACGGACCACGCGGTAGCCCTCCATGGCCGCCTGCAGGGCGCAGATCGGATCCACTTCAGCGATGCACACGGTGGCGCCGAGACCACGCAGGGACTGGGCTGAACCCTTGCCCACATCGCCGTAGCCCATCACCAGAGCCTGCTTGCCAGCCACCATCACATCGGTGGCGCGCTTGATGCTGTCCACCAGCGACTCGCGGCAGCCGTAGAGGTTGTCGAACTTGCTCTTGGTGACCGAGTCGTTCACGTTGATGGCGGGGAAGGGCAGTTCGCCGCTCTTCTGCATCTTGTAGAGACGGGCCACACCCGTGGTGGTCTCCTCGGTCACGCCCTGGATCTGGGCCTTGGTGCGGGAATAGAAAGTGGGGTCCTGGGCCAGCTTCTTCTTGATCGAAGCAAACAGGAACGTCTCTTCCTCATTGCCGGGGTTGTCGAGAACGGTGATGTCCTGCTCGGCCTTGCTGCCCAGCATCACCAGGCCGGTGGCATCGCCGCCGTCATCCAGGATCATGTTGGGTGAGCCACCATCGCCCCACTCGAGGATGCGGTGGGTGTACTCCCAGTACTCCTCCAGGGTCTCGCCCTTCACCGCAAACACGGGGATGTCACGGGCAGCCATGGCGGCAGCCGCGTGATCCTGGGTGGAGAAGATGTTGCAGGACGCCCAGCGCACTTCAGCGCCCAGCTCCACCAGGGTCTCGATCAGACAGGCAGTCTGAATGGTCATGTGCAGGGAGCCGGCGATGCGGGCCCCCTTCAGGGGTTTCTCCGTGCCGTACTTCTCACGCAGGGCCATCAGGCCAGGCATCTCGGTCTCGGCGATGTCGAGCTCCTTGCGGCCGAACTCCGCCTGATTGATGTCCGCGATGACGTAGTCCTGTGCGACCTGAAGGCCGGTCGTAGCCGAGGGTGTTGCCACCATGTTGAAACGCTCCCAGGGGAGAATGTGAACGGGAATCTCTGCGGAGTCTCCGAGGCTTCGGGCTCGCGTGTGGCGCAATCTACCGATCGGACCTGGACCTTGAAGGATCTCGAGGCGACACGCGCCCTCGGGCAGTGGCTGGTCACTGAGACGGCGCGACCCGCTCTGCTGCTGTTGAACGGAGAGCTCGGAGCCGGCAAAACGTCGCTGGTGCAGGGCATGGCCTTGGCCCTCGGCATTGAAGAACCGATCACCAGTCCCACCTTTGCCCTCTCGCAGCACTACCCCCAGGGGCAGCCACCCCTGGTGCATCTCGATCTCTACCGGCTGGAGCTGGCTGCCGCGGCCGACGACCTCTTTCTCCAGGAAGAGGAGGAAGCCCGGAGCCTGGGTGCGCTGCTGGTGGTGGAGTGGCCGGAACGCCTCAGCCTGGCGTTGCCGGAGGCTTGGTCCCTGCAGCTGACGCACCGGCCAGAGGGTGGGCGTCTGGCCGTGCTGAGAGGGCCAAACCTGCCTCCATCCCCAGCAGGCGTGGAGATGTCAAGATCCGAGCTGCCGTGATCAACCCCGCCCGTGGACTGCCTCTGCCTCGGCTTGCTGTGCGCTGATCTGGTGTGCCACCCGGTGCCTTCGCTGCCCGAGCAAGGGCAGCTGATGGAAACCGAACGCATGGAGCTCAGCCTGGGGGGCTGCGCCGCCAACACCGCCTTCGATCTGGCCAGGCTGGGCGTGAGCACCGGGATCAGCGGTTGCGTTGGCGACGACGTGCTCGCCGACTTCATCGTTGCAACCCTGAATGCTGCGGGGGTGGACACCCGCGGGGTGGTGCGCTCGGCGGCCGTGGCCACGGCCTCCACCGCGGTGATCAACGTGCGCGATCAGGACCGGCGCTTCATTTCCTATGCCGGCGCCAACACGGCCATGAGCGCGGCGGCGATTCCGGAGGGGCTGCTGGAGTCGGCCAGCGTGCTTTACATCGGCGGATTTCTAATGCTGGACGGCCTCGAGAGCGACGCCATGCTCCAGCGTCTGGCCCGGGCCAGGGAGGCTGGCACCCGCATCCTTCTGGATGTGGTGCAGGTGGACGATGCCGATGCCATGGAGCGCCTGCAACGGTTTCTTCCGTACACCGATGTTTTTCTCCCCAACAACGACGAAGCCGCTGTGCTCACAGGCGTCAGCGATCCCTGGGAGCAAGCCGACGCCTTTCGCGCCGCCGGCGCCCGCACCGTGGTGATCACGGAGGGAGATCGGGGCGCCCATCTGGTGAACGCACAGATGAAACTGCGCGTCGGCGCTTACGACACCGACTACCAGGGGGGCACCGGCGCCGGCGATGCCTTTGATGCTGGCTTCATCGCCGCCCTGCTCCAGGGGCATGACCTGCCCACTTGCCTGCGCTGGGGAAGCGCCCTCGGCGCCAGCTGCGTGCGCAGCACATCAGCCACCGGCAGCGTGTTCAACCGCGACGAGGCCCTTCAGTTCATGGAACGCCACGCGATCACGGTTGAGCGCTGCTGAGCTGCGCGAACACGGGTTTGAGCGCGGGGTAGAGCTGCTTGTAAACGGCATGACGTTCCTGCAGGCACTCCGCCTCGGGTCCCGGGACCAACGGCGGAGCAACGGTCACCCAGGCTTCACAGGCGTCGCCCACGCTGGCGAACGCGCCTGCACCCACCGCGGCCAGCAGGGCCGCGCCGTAGGCCGTGGCATCCACCGTGGCGGTGAGCGCCACCGGGCAGCCCAAGAGATCGGCGCAGAGCTGGCGCCAGAGCGCGCTGCGCACGCCACCTCCAGACAAATGCACGCAGCGGGGATCCAGACCGGCCTCCCGCAGAAGACCAAAGCAATCGCTCAACCCGTGGGTCACCCCCTCCAGCACAGCCCGGGCGAGATGACGACGGTCATGGCGCTGATCCAGGCCGATGAAACACCCCCTGGCACTGGCATCGGCATGGGGGGTGCGCTCACCGGAGAGATAGGGCAGGAAAAACAGATCCTCGGCACCGGCTGCAATGCCGGCCGCCATGGCCTCAATGTGCTCAAACGCATCGTCATCACGGAGGTCCGGCGTGATTGAACGCCGGAACCAATCGAGGCTGCCCGCACCGCTGAGCATTACCCCCATCAGGAACCAGGTGCCGGGGGCGGCATGGCAGAAGGCATGGAGCCGCCCCTCCTCTGCACTGCGCCAGCGTTGCATCGGTGCAGCCACCACACCACTGGTTCCAAGCACAGCACCAGCTGAGCCCTCCTGCACCAACCCACAGCCGAGAGCGGCCGCCGCCTGATCGCCCGCACCCGCCACCACGGGGGTGCCCGGCCGAAGGCCGATCAATGCTGAGGCCTGCGCTGACACCTGGCCCACCACCGCCGCACTCTCCACGGCCTCAGGCCACCAGGATCTCGGCAGTTGGAGGTCGGCGAGCAGCGCATCCGACCAGCGCCGTTGGGCGCAATCAAACACAGCTGTGCCACTGGCATCAGACACATCGGTGCCCATCGTTCCGGTGAGCCGAAACCGGATCCAGTCCTTGGGGAGCAGCACTGTGGCGATGCGTGCAAAGGCCTCGGGTTCGTGCTCGCGCATCCACAGCAACTTGGGGGCCGTGAACCCGGGTAGCATGCGATTTCCGGTGCAGGCGAGCAGATGCGCCAGTCCGAGGTGCTCTTCCACAGCGCGGCACTGGGGTTCACAGCGCCCGTCATTCCAGAGCTGGGCCGGTCGGATGCATTCGCCCTGGGCATCGAGAGCCACCAGTCCGTGCATCTGTCCGGCGAGACCAACCGCGTCGATCGCGCCGGGATCGCAACGGGCCTCCGCAAGAGCCGCAGCCACGGCCTGGAGGGTGCTGCGCCACCAATCCTCCGGGTCCTGCTCGCTCCATCCCGCCCGCGGCACCAGCGGGCGATGGTCGCCATGCCCCACCGCGCACACCGTCCCAGCGGCATCCACCACCAGCGCCTTTGTGGCACTGGTGCCCAGATCAATGCCCAGAACGGCCATGGCTACACCTGCTCCAGGAATCCCAGCACCCGGGACGGCAGGGGCTGGGGATCAATTCCACCGGCACCAGCGCAGACCAGGGCACCGCAGGCGGCGGCATAGCGCACCACCGCCTGCACCCCTGCTGCATCCAGCGTCTGGGGCTGACCTTCCAGCGGCGCCAGGGACACCAATTGATGCAACAGACCGGCGGTGAAGGCATCACCAGCGCCCGTGGTGTCCACCACCTGAGGCGGGGCCAGCACCGGCATCGCACCGCAGTGACCAGCGATGCACCAGCGCACGGGGTCACCGCCATCGGTGACCACCACATCCGGACGCCGAGGCAGGGCCGCACTGATCTGATCAGGCGTGCTGGTGTGAAACAGCCACTCCGCTTCTTCCCGGGCGAGCTTGAGCAGATCGGCCTGCTGCACCAGGGGCTGCATCAGCGCAAGCGCCTGGGCATCGGGTCCAGCGGCAGGATCGGCGCCAGCATCCCAAAAGGTGGGGCGCCAGTTCACGTCCAACGCCACCCGCACGCCATCGCGCTCGGCCTGCGCCAGCAGCGATCGCAGGGCCGCCGCCGATGGGGCACTGGCCAGCGGGATGGTGCCGATCAGCAGCCAGCGCGCCCGTTCCGCCAACGCTGGCCAATGCGGATCCAGGGCAGCCTGATCCAGGGACTGGTCGGCGAAACCGGCACCACGATCGCCGGCAAAACCTTGAAACACCCGTTCACCACTGGCATCGCGGCGCACCAGCACCACCCGTGTAGGGCGCTCATCGTCGTGCTGCAACCCGCGCAGATCCACGCCGCGATCGTTCAGCAGCTCCAGAAAGCTGTCACCGATCGCATCGCGACCCAAGCGGCCGATGAAGGCCACAGAGGTTCCCAACCGGGCCAGCGCACAGGCCACGTTGGCCGGTGCACCGCCAAGGCGGTCGTCGCATTCACCGGGCGCCGCCGTGGCCGGATCCCCGCCCAGGGGGCCGAGGCGATCCACCAAGGCTTCTCCCACGCAAAGCACTTGCGGAGACGAATTCACCATCAACTGTGCTGCAGATTTCTGCAGGGTGGCCAGGGATCACCACACCGTCAGTTGATTCCTTCACAGGAAACCAATCGCCTGAATCAACGGTGAGACACTTCTCGTTCTTACCGATGCAGTCCGGGCCATGACGACGGAACGGATCCAACCAACGCAACGATTAAGCGGCTTATGGATCCTGATCCAGATACTGATGATTGGTCTCGGGGCGTACTACATCGCGTCCATCGCCAGACCCGGCCGTACTGACGCCGACATCATTGTTGGCACCCTGGCTGGCTTGCACAACCTCACGCTCTTCTTCTGGGATCAAGACCGACTCGCCAACCTCACCGCTCTGCTGATCTCCCCGTTTCGAAACATCGCCACCGCGATCTATGCCTACACCGCGGTGCAAGCGGCTTATTTCTCAGGCCTGGTGTTCATCATTTGCGGCTTGATGCATGCCCGCCGATCCACACGTCTGATCGCTTTCATCGCCACCATGGCAATCCTGGGGCAGTGGATTCCAGAGAAACAACTGTATGTTTTCGCCAAACAAGCCCAGCCCTATGCCGTCTCAACATTGGCTGTACTGGCGGCGTACGTCTTACCACTGAAAATAAAGCAACGTCTGAAGCTCATCGCGGGCCAAATCAGCCTGACATTGACGGCTCTATTGTTAAATCCTTTATCAGGCTTTCTGGCACTAACCCTGCCACTTTCGTCCATCATTCTCTGCCGACGCGAACAACGACGTCGCTCCATCGCGTCAGCAGCAGAATGGCTTGGATTGTTGATTGGCACCATCCTTGCCACGCGATGGATTCAGCAAATCTATCGCCAACGCATGAACGTTGTTGCAACACCCTTGTCGTTGAATCCTGGTCAAATCCCAGACGGATTGGCAGTTGCCTGGGAGCGCCTTCTCAAATCCTATGACGACCAAACTTTCGCACTGATAGCGTTTGGCCTCATGATCATCTACGCGGTGGCTTGCTGGGCCTGGGAGAGCCCCTTGATCAGCCACAGCATGAGTTCCGAAGCAAACACTGATTCAGGAACCATGGTGGGCTGGGCGATCACCCTGAATACCGCTTCTCTCCTGCTTATCGCCGCATCGGTGTGGGTACAGGCCTTTGGATACCCCCTTCGCTACTTCTTCCCGATTTATTTATTAGCGATCACGGCCTGCATAAAAACCACAGGTGATCTAGCAACGGCCGTTCAAAACTGGATCAATCACAATCCCCAATCCCAACGGCTCATGCAGATCGCCCTCGGCGCCCTGGGCAGCGCTGCACTGATCACAGGCTTGAGTCTGCAGGCCCGCCCAATCGCGCCACCACTGATGGCCTACACAGAAATCCGACGTGTTCAGCCGGTGTTCGACTATCTCGAACAAAACGAGCTGCAATCGTCAGCGATCGGCGGAAATTTTGGCCTCAGCTGGGCTCTCTATGCCTACTCCCTTGAACAGAACAGACCAATCCCAACCGTTTCGGGGCGCTCCACATTCGACCCCGCGTCGCGGGCTCAACATCAAGCCTTCGCCAACCAGATCCTGAGTGGGCAACCAGCCGATTTCTACTGTCTCAGGCGTCGCAACAACGACCCCAACGAGTGCAGGGACTGGGTGCAACAAAAACTCAATGTTCACTCCCCCAGCAATCTCAACTGGACAGTTAGCGAATCCACCGTGACCACGATTCCCAATGAGGGCAAACGGCCCACAACGATTCTGAAGTTCCGCAGTGAGCCTCAGCCAAAACCCGACGCCCTCACCCAAGACTCTTGAGCAGGGCCTCGATGATGCGGGCATTGGCCGCCGGGAAGGGAAAGTTGCCGAGCTCCTCGGGCTTCACCCAGCGCACCTGCTGACTGGCCAGGGGCTGGGGTTCACCCGACAGCCAGCGGCAGAGGTGCACGATGAAGCGCAACTTCTTGTGGCTGTAAGCGTGGTCGACGGTGATCAGCTCCTGATCCACGGCCACGTCAATCGCCAGCTCCTCCTGGAGCTCCCGGGCAATGGTGTCGGTGATGGCTTCGCCAGGCTCCTGCTTCCCCCCCGGGAATTCCCAGAGCCCACCGAGCAGACCCTCGTTGAGGCGCTGATCAATCAGCACCTCGCCCGCCTGATTGAGCACCACACCCACACCGATCACGGAGAACGGAAGGCTGCGGGGTGCATCGGTCACGGGATAGGCCTCGGGGGTGCCGGCAGCGTAAGCAGCGCAGTGGTCACGCCAGGGGCACCTCGGGCAACTGGGATTGCGGGGCGTGCAAAGCGTGGCCCCCAGATCCATCAGCGCCTGGTTGCAATCGCGCGCGCGACCAGGTGCGGCCGCGATCAACGCCTCGCTCCACAGCCAGAACTGCGCCTGAGCCCGCATCGGCGGCGTGGGATGGGCCTGGAGCCGAGCGAGCACGCGCCGCACGTTGCCATCCAGAATCGCCAAAGGACTGTTGAAGGCCGACGAGAGGATGCCTCCAGCGGTGCTGCGGCCAATTCCCGGCAAGGCCAACCAAGGTTCAAGATCGCTCGGCCAACCCCTGGGTTCGGCGCCACCCGCCCCCATCGCCATCAGCACTCCAGCGGCCACCTTCAAGCGCCTCGCCCGGGAGTAATACCCCAGCCCCTGCCAACTCAGGAGCACAGCCTGTTCCTCCGCTTCGGCCAGATCTTCGAACCGAGGAAAGCGTTCCATCCAGCGCGTCCAGTAAGGAAGCACCACCTGAAGCTGGGTCTGTTGCAGCATCACCTCAGCAATCCAGATGCCATAGGGAGACAACACCTCATCAGGCCGTGGCCAGGTTTGATCCGCCGTCACCATCCAGGGTTTCTGCTGCGGATCCCGGCGGCCATGGGCCTGCCACCAAGAGAGCAGAGCGCGTGCATATGGATCCATCAGAACCAACCCGGAGCCGCCATCACCACGCCGAGGTAGGTGCCGATGGCGTACCCCAGAAGCCCAAGGGCCACCCCGGGCACGGCGAGATCATCCCGTTCGAGGCTGGTGGCCAAGGCCAGGGCCGTGCTCGGACCACCGATCGCCGCTTGGGACGCCACCAGCATCTCGGCCATCGGCACTCGGCAGCGCGCCAGCGCCAGCACCACCACAGCGTGCGTGCCCACCACGATGGCGGCGTAGACAAGAATCCAGAGGCCCTCGCTGAACACACCGGCCAGGGGGGTGCTCAACCCCACCACCACAAAAAACGGTTGGATCAAGAACTGGCCAAGCCCTGGACAGGATCGGCGCGTCCTCGGCCCTGGCAACTGCGCTGCCAACACAGCCACCGTGGTGAGCACGAGGATGAACGGCACGCCGACCCCGATCCACACCAGTCCCTGGCTGAGTCCATGGCTCAGCCCAACAGCGGCCAAACCCCAGAGCATCGCCAACAGCCAGTCACGCCCTGCTGGCTGGGCCTGTGTGGTTGGCGGCGAGAGTGCCAACGGCGGCGGCGTAGGCAGCGACGTCTTCAGGCGATCCCTGCGGCCAAGGCCCATGCTCAGCGCGAACCAGAGCGTGAACACAATCTGATCAGCGGCTGTGGCCAAGGCCAGCAACGCATCCGGCGGATTCAAAATCCGCCCCACCGCCACAAGGTTGAGGCTGCCACCGGAAAACGTGGCGGTGTAAAGGCCCATGAGCACGGAGCGCTGATCGCCGAGGGGTTGCGCCAGTGCAACGGCACCCACCACCACGCCCACCACGGTGGCCAGCACAACAACGCCAAAGAGGAGCAACAGCGGCCGGGCCCGCAGCAACAAAGTTTTCAGCCTGATCGCGAGCAGCAGCTCAGCGATCGCCAACGACGTCAGTGGACCGCTGATCCAACCCGAAACCCGCGCGTCCGGCTGCCAGCCGAGGCCATTGCGGACCGCCACACCGAGCAGGAGCACCAGCATGGTGACGCCCAGCCTCTGACCCCAAATCCATCGGCGCGACAACCACCAACCCAGGGCCGTCAGCCCGGCGATGCCAATCCAAGACAGAAGCAATGCATTGACCTGGGTCATGACTCACGCGGCTCAGTCCCGATGTCAACGTGACAGCGCACCATCAACGACGCCATCACCTTGCCACCAACCCAGGCCCGAACAACACTCCCTCTCCTGGGGAACCTGCTCGAGTGGTACGACTTCGCCATTTACGGATATCTCGCGCAAGCTTTAGGCGACGCCTTTTTTCCCTCCAAGTCCAATTCGGCAGCTCTGTTGAGCTCCTTCGCTGTGTTTGCGGTGGGATTTCTGATGCGACCCATCGGAAGCCTGGTGCTTGGCCCACTGGCGGATCTTTATGGACGCCGGCGGATGCTTCTGCTCAGCCTGACGCTCATGGGAGGGAGCAGTCTGCTGATCGGCCTCCTGCCGACGCGATTGCAGTGGGGGGAAACAGCGACGGTGTTGCTTGTGCTGCTGCGCATGGTGCAGGGGTTTTCAGTTGGAGGGGAATACACGGGCAGCATTGCCTTCACTGCCGAACTGACATCCGCGAGTCGCCGCGGCCTGATGTGCAGCTTCACGAGCAGCGGCGCCCAAATCGGAATTGCACTGGCCTCGCTGGTTGTAGCTGGCTGCAGCGCACTGCTTGGAGAACAGGCGTTGATGTAATGGGGCTGGAGGCTGCCGTTCCTGATGGGCAGCTCTTTACTGGTCCTGAGCTTCTGGATGCAGCATCGGCTCCCAGAAACCCTGGAGCTCCCGGCCCACACTGAAACCGCCATCCAGGCGCGCGACTGGGTTCAGGCATTGAGCTCTCAGCTTCAGAACCTTGCCAAGCACCGTCGCCTTCTGGTTCAGGTGATGGCCTGGTCTGCACCAGCAATGTGGTGTACTACCTGTTGTACGTGTTTCTTGTGATCCATAGCAGCCAGTCGCCAGCCGACGGCGTGGCAGCACGAACGATCACAAGCGCAGTCCAGCTGATCGGTCTTGGAATCACGACGCTCTCTGGGTGGCTGGTGGATCGCTACGGGATCATCCGGATCAACGGCCTAGGCACCGCGGCCATGGTGGCCACCTCCCTGCCGGCCCTCGCCATCGGCTTGCAGGGTTCGCCGCTCTCGCTGCTCATCGCACTGAGCCTGGCGACTCCGGCACTGATGGTGATCCTGGGCAGCCAAGGGTTATTGGGGGTGACCATCGCACCGCAGGAGCAACGCTGCGGAGTCTTTTCAGTCGCATACTCCACATCCGTGGCGCTTTGCGGAGGAACAGCACCGTTGATCGCCACCTGGATGGTGGATCAAAACATTCCCGATGGAGTGATTGCTCTGTACCCCCTTCCCTTTGCGGCAGCAACCTGCTGGGCGCTCTGGCAAGCAAAGGGACGAAACCCATGTGTCTTCTGAGCCATCTCAGCAGGAGGGCTCAACCCGATGGGAACTGGTGTCGCGGCGGAACAAGCCACCGAGGTAATGGCGCACCACGGCACGGTCCTTACAACCCTGCTGAAACAGGAAGCCAGCAATGGCGGACTGCACCAGCCGGTACTGGTCCCACTGGGGGTGCTCCTCGATGAACACCCCCATGGCGCGATGCAAATCCTCGGGCATCTGGTTTTCCACACTCACGTGGACCGGCATCGCATCAGGCGTCTCGTGCAACTCAGGCTTTGGCTGTCAACCCAACCATCACGCCACAGCGCCTGCAGTGATGTCAAAAAGCCGGAACGATTCCGCCCTAACTCCCCCGTCCTTCGAGAAGCCCTGCAAACACTGACTCGAGAAACCCAGACTGTGTCAAGGATCACAGCACCTAGCCATCCCCCGTCCCACCGTCAAGAGGAAAGAGGCTTTTCCCCGTCCAGCCGAGCAAGGCCGCATCAGGCCGACGATCCGTACCAACAAGCCTGTGGAAAAGCTGTGAAAAACGTGGTGTTTGGCGTGGAGTCGCCGTTTGTTCACTGCTGCTGATCAATCCAGCGCAACCGACGAGCAAGTCCCATCACCCAGCGCCTGCTGAAGCTTCAACACAACCCCCGACGGCCCAGCCAAAAACCAGTAGGTTCCGCTCAGAGCGATCTCCTCACTGTGCAGCGAACCCTGGCGCTGACCCTCACGGCTGCAACGTTGCTCGCTGGGTGTGGCAAGCCCAAGCCTCAGGCGCCAAAGCTGCTCAGTGTGAAAACCGCACGCATCGCCGAAGCCAACTTCCAGCCCAGCATCGAAGCGATCAGCGTGCTGGAGTCCACAACCACGGTGTCGCTGCGACCTGAAACCGATGGTCGCGTAGTGAAGGTGCTGGCCAGCGACGGTGAGCGCGTGAAGGCCGGGCAACCGATCCTCGTGCTCGACAACGTGCAGCAAAGTGCGGCGCTCGATTCAGCCAAGGCGCAGGCCCGCACCGACAAGCTCAACGCCGAGCGCTACGAGTTTCTTTATCAAAATGGCGCTGCTTCCGCCAAGCAACGCGATCAGTACGTCACCCAGGCGATCGCATCCCGCGACCAGGCCCTCGCCGATGCCGCCACCCTCGGCTACAAATACGTGCGTTCACCGATCGATGGCGTGGTCGGCGACCTCGACAGCGTGAAGCTCGGGGATTACGTGCAAACCGGCCAGGCGATCACTGGCATCGTGAACAACTCCACTCTCTGGACGCTGATGCAGATCCCGGCGACCCAGTCGGGTGCGGTGAAGATCGGCCAAACGGTGAAAGTGTCCTCGCAGACCGACCCGCCGATCACCGGCGAAGGAACGGTGAGCTTTATCTCTCCCTATTTCGGCATCAGTGGTAGCTCCGGCTCTCCCAATGCCTTGATGGTGAAAGCCACCTTTCCCAATCTCACCAACGAACTGAAGACCGGTCAGTTTGTGAAGAGCCAGATCATTGTGGGAAACAAACAATCTCTGGCTGTGCCGGTGCAGGCCGTGTTCATGCAGGCGCAGCAACCCTTCGTGTACGTCACGGTTCCGGTGAGCAAAGCGCTGCCAAAGATCAAAGCCTCCGCATCCGTGCCGGAGAAGCAGAAGAAAAAACTGGAGAGCCTTCCTCCCAGCACTCAAATCGTGGTGCAACGAGCAGTGGAACTGGGTGAATTGCAGAACAATTTCTATCCCTTGAAATCAGGTCTGAACAAGGGCGACACCGTGGTTGTGAGCAAAACAGCCTTGCTCAGCAATGGCATTCCTGTGAAGAGCGTGAACTGACCGTCCCATGGCCTTCTCCGACAACTTCATCAAGCGGCCGGTTCTCACCACGGTTTGCAGCATCTTGATCGTGCTGATGGGACTGATCGCGATCCCGACGCTGCCGATCGCCAATCTTCCCAACATCGCCCCGCCCCTGATCCAGGTCACCGCCAACTACAGCGGCGCCAATTCCCTGGTCACCGAGCAGGCCGTGACCAATCCGCTCGAGCAGCAGATCAACGGTGCACCGGGTGCTTCTTACATCTACTCCACCAGCAACATGGAGGGGCAGAGCATCATTTCGGTCTACTTCGACGAGACCACCGACATCGACATCGACCAGGTGAACGTGCAGAACCGCGTGTCCCTGGCGATGCCCCAGCTTCCCAGCCAGGTATCAGACACGGGTGTCTCCGTACAGCAGTCGACCCCCTCCATCCTGCTGGCCTACGAGGTGTCCTCAACCGAAGGACAATTCGACTCGGCCTATCTCAACGGCCTGGTGTACCAACAGCTCTATTACCCTCTGGAACGGGTACCGGGCGTCGCCAACGTGAACATCCTCGGGGGTACCACTCCCGCCTACTGGCTGTTCATCGACCCCGACAAACTGGCCGCCAACAATCTCACCGCCAACCAGGTGGTGGATGCGGTGAAGGCTCAGAACACAACAGCGATCGGCGGCCTTGTGGGGGGCCCGCCTGCAGCCGGTGATCAGGCCTACACCTACCCATTGCTGGTGCAGGACAACGGCAATCTTCTCAGCCTGGAAGACTTTGAGAATCTGATCATCAGCCGCACCGAGACAGGCAATCTTCTGCTGCTCAAAGATGTGGGCGAGGTGCAATACGGCTTCAACAACTACTCATCCGCGTCCGTGGATCGCAACAGCCACGATGCGGTGTCTGTGGCGGTGTTTCAGACCCCGGAAAGCAATGCCCTCGATGTGGCGGATGCGGTGGTGAAACAGATGGACGCCTTTGCAGCCACGGCTCCACCTGGGGTGACCGTGTCGCAGGTGTACAACATCGGCCAATTCATCGAATCGTCCGTGGAGGGCGTGGTGGATGCCCTCGGCCTGGCGATCGTGCTGGTGCTGCTGATCCTCTTCCTCTTTCTGCAGAACTGGCGCGCCACGGTGGTGCCCAGCCTGGCGATCCCCATTTCCCTGGTGGGCACCTTCGCCTTCATCAAGATGTTCGGTTTTTCCATCAACCAGCTCACCCTGCTGGGCCTCGTGCTGGCCACCGGTTTGGTGGTGGACGACGCCATCGTGGTGATTGAAGCGGTGTCGAAGAACATCGAATCGGGCATGAAGCCGCGGCAGGCTGCTCTGGCCTGCATGGGAGAGCTGTTCGGCGCCCTTGTGGCCACGGCCCTGGTGCTGATGGCGGTGTTTGTTCCGGTGGCGTTCTATCCCGGAAGCATCGGCATCATTTATCAGCAGTTCGCGCTCACGATCGCCTTCTCGATCGCGATCTCCGCGTTCAACGCGCTCACGTTCTCGCCCATGTTGTCGGGCCTGATCCTCAAACCGGGACAGACCGCACCACCGAAAGGCTGGATCTGGCCAGTGGCCGGCGTGATTGTTGGTCTGGCCTTCGGGCGTTTCAGCGCAGCAGCCTTCGGCAACTGGACCTACGTGCTCGGCGTGGTGGTGGGCGGCTTGGCAGGGGCGAATCTCGCTTTGATCTTCCGGGTATTTAACGCCAACTTCGCCCGGCTGCAAAACAATTATTCCCGGCTGATTCGCACGCTGATCCAGGCCAGACGTTGGGTGATGGTGACCCTGGCTGGCGGCATCGTGCTCACGCTGCTGGCCTTCACGGCCCTGCCCTCCGCCTTCATCCCCGATGAAGACCAGGGATACCTGGCGGGCTTTTTCCAGTTGCAGAACGGTGCGTCGCTGAGCGAAACCCAACGGGTGTCAAAGGAGATCGCAGCGATCGTGAACGAGGAGGGCGATGTTCTCAACACCAGTGTGATCAGTGGTTACGGCTTCAACGGCTCCAGCCCCGACCAGGGCACGATCTTGATCGGTCTGAAACCCCTGCGTGAGCGGCCGGGCGCGGCCAACAGTTCCTTTGCCATCGCCGATCGGCTCAACGCCAAACTCTCAGCCTTGAGCAGCGCTTTGGCCGTTGTGGGCCAGCCGCCGGCCGTTCCGGGGTTCTCCGCCCAGGGTGGCTTCTACTTCCAGTTCAACGATCTCACCGGCAACTACAGCTTCAACCAGCTCGATGAGCAGGCGCAGACACTGATCAAGGCTGGAAAGGCGAGTGGTGACTTCTCGAACCTCTACACCCAGTTCATCCCCAGTGCTCCGGCCTTCGGACTCAAGGTGGATCGCGCCGTGATGGGAGCGCTGAATGTGGATTACGAGGATGCGATGAGCACCATTGCCGTGCTGGCGGGTGGCTCCTACACGGGCCTCACCTATGAGGACGGCCAGGTGCGCAATGTGTACGTGCAGGCCAATGCCGAACAGCGCGAAGACGTTGAAAACATCCTCAGCTACTACGTGAAAAACCGCGATGGCGACCTGATCCAGGTGTCGCAGTTCGCGTCATCGGAACTGTCGAGCGCGCCGCCGATCATCAGCCATTACAACCTCTACCGCACGGTGCTGATCCAGGGCGCCCAGGCGGTGGGCAAGAGCTCCGGGCAGGCCCTGAGTTCAATCCAGGCGCTGTTCAAGAAGGAGAACTTCAACAACATTGGCTATGCCTTCACCGGCCTTGCCGCCCTGCAACTCTCCGCCGGCAGCGCCAGCGTGCTCGTGTTCGGCTTCGGCATTCTGATTGTGTATCTGGTGCTGTCGGCCCAGTACGAGAGCTACGTCACCCCGGTGATCATTTTGATGACCGTGCCCCTGGCGATGCTTGGGGCCCTCGCCTTCCTGGCGATCCGCTCGATCGACCTCAACATCTACGCCCAGGTGGGTCTGGTGACCCTGATTGGCCTGGCAGCCAAAAACGGCATCCTGATTGTGGAAGTGGCGGAGCAACACCTCGCCGAAGGCATGAGTGCCAGCGATGCGGTGATCGCCTCCGCCGAATCCAGACTGCGGCCGATTCTGATGACGGCGATCGCAGCCCTGGCGGGCTTCCTGCCGCTGGTGGTGGCCAACGGCGCCGGTGCCCAAAGCCAGCAATCGCTGGGCACGGTGATCTTCGGCGGACTGGTGGTCGCCACCGTGCTCTCCCTCGGCGTGGTGCCGCCCTTCTACGTGGTGATCAAAGGACTGGAAGAACGCCTCTTCGGCAGAAAGCCAACGGGCGGCGACGAGGATGGATCCCTTGCCAATGCCAGCTGAACCCGAACACTGGACCTGGGAGCAGCCCGATGGACGCGGTCTCGACGTGGTCTGGCGCCAGCAGGGCCAGGACCCAGAGAGCAGCGACTCGCCGGCGGTGGTGCTGGTGCATGGCTTCGGCGCCAGCAGCGGCCACTGGCGCTACACCATGCCGTCGCTGGCCACACAAACCCCCACCTTCGCCCTGGATCTGATCGGCTTCGGCGGCAGCAGCCAGCCCAAGGCCGTGCTTCCCAGTGATCCCGATGCCCAGCGCCCGACACCGAGCGATGAAGCGCTGGTGTATGGCTTTGATCTCTGGGCTGCGCAGGTGGAAGCCTTCTGCCGGCAGATCGTGCAGCGGCCGGTGCTGCTGGTGGGCAATTCCATCGGCGGGGTGGTGGTGCTGCGCGCAGCCCAACAGCTGGGGGCGCACTGCCAGGGCGTGGTGCTGATCGACTGCGCCCAGCGCCTGATGGATGACAAGCAGCTGGCCAGCCAACCGGCCTGGATGGCCTGGATCCGGCCGTTGCTGAAAACCCTGGTGAGCCAACGCTGGCTGAGCACGGCCCTGTTCCGCAACGCCGCCAGGCCCCGGGTGATCCGCAGCGTGCTCGGCCAGGCCTACCCCAGCGGCGCCAATGTGGACGACGCACTGGTTGACCTGCTGTACCAGCCAACGCAGCGACCCGGCGCCGCCGAAGCCTTTCGGGGCTTCATCAACCTGTTTGATGACCATCTGGCTCCGGAGCTGCTGGCAACCCTGGAGCAGCCGGTGCACCTGATCTGGGGCGAACGGGATCCCTGGGAGCCGGTGGCGGAAGCCCAGGATTGGGCTGAGCGCTTCGCCTGCATCCAGTCGCTCACAGTGCTGCCCCGGGTGGGGCACTGCCCCCACGACGAAGCACCGGAAGCAGTGAACGCCCGCTTGCTGGAGATTCTCAAAGCACAGGCAGCATGACCAACACCAGCACACAGGCCCGCCTGGATCAACTGGCCAGCCAATGGAACGAAGCGGAGATCCCCCGGCCCTCGCTCGACCGTTGGCTCACCCAGTTTGAAGCCGACGACCAGAGCATCGCCCTGCGGCTGCTGGAATGCATCGAGATGCACAGCTGGGCCAGGCTGCTGCGGGAATGCCGGCTGCTGCACCAACGGCTCTGCCGAGACCTGGCCGGCGATGGCTTTGATGTGACCAGCTTCCGAGACATCGACATCACGCGCGCCTTCGTGTGCAAAAGCGGTGATCTGATTGCCTACGCCTACCGCAAGGCCAACCGCTTGCCAGTGACCTGCTTTCGCAGCATGGACGCCCTGCTAGCCAATCCGCCGGCAAACCAGGACCGTCGGGCCCTGGTGGTGCTGGATGACTACATCGGCACCGGATCGCAGTTTCTATTTCATTTCCTGGCCCGGCAACCGGCCCATCTCCAGCTGCTGCAGCGCTACGCCAAGGTGCGGCTGGGGGCGATCGTGGTGCACGACGATGCCCGGCAGAAATGGAAATTGCTGCAACACCGCTGCTTCCGCGATGTGATGGCACTGGAGGAGCAAGAGCTGGCCTGCATCGATTTCTCCGGCGAACGGGAGCGTCTGATTGCCGCCCTAAGCCAGCTCAACTGGAGCGACTGCGGCTTGCTGGCCGCCCAAAAAGACTTTCCCGTGACGGCCCATCCGGGCCTCAGCCCCGAAGAACGACTGGCTCTGCAGCACTTTCTGAGAAAGCAGCAACAAAAGGAAGGATCGGGCACTACCGAATTTCTATTGGGCCATCACTCGTTTTTCTATGGGGCCCCCAATGCCCTTGCGCGGGTGCTGCTCCCCCTGTTCAAACGGGTGGAAGACTTCACCGCCTACGACAGCAGCACATTGGTTGGATTGCCCGCAGCGATCATCGATTACGACATCGACAATCCGCAGGCTGTCTCCTATCTCAGGTGAGTGTCTGATGCGCGATCAGCAGGCGACGTAGGCCTCCACCTGATCGCTGAGGCGACGCAGACCGGCAAGACCATCACGCTCCAGGTTGCGAACCCGATCGCGGCTGATGCCGATCACGCGGCCGATCCCTGTGAGGCTCATCGGGTCCTCACCGTCCATCCCGTAACGCATCCGCAGCACACGCTCCTGCAATTCCGGCAGCTGGCCCAGCAGATCGCGCAGATCACCCTTCAGGCACTCCCCTTCCACCTGCTCACTGGGCAGCTCGCCA
>NZ_JAHLZC010000010.1:0-84947 GCF_025128215.1 Synechococcus sp. CS-197
CCCCCTCGACCTGGCTGCTGCTGAGTCCACTCCTGTGGCTCTGCAAGCACCCGCCATCGGCTGAGGCTGAAGTCTCCAAAAGATTCAGCGTCAGTTGAATCGGAAAGCCCCCACCGAAAGGTGGGGGCTTTTTGTTGGTTTGCCTCTGGCCGATTCGTCAGGCTGACTGATGAGCTGATGTTGCCCATGCCCCCTGCTTCTCAACCCACAGCGACAAGCTGCGCCATCTGTTCGCTGCATCTGAACTCAGCGCAACTCGATCCCACGCTGATCTGGAGAGGTGAGCATTGGTTGCTGCGTCACCATCCCCATCCCAGTCCCCTCGTTGGTTGGTGTTTGCTCGATGTTCGGCGCCATTGCGCAGGACCGGTTGATTTCTCTGCTGCCGAAGCAGCGGACTGGGGCTTGATCGTGCAGCGCGCCTCGCGCCTGGTGAAGCACGTCAGCGGTTGTGATCGTGTGTACGCCATTGCCTTCGGGGAGGGAGCACGCCATCTGCATCTGCACCTCATCCCTCGTTGCAATGGGATCCCTGAGACGGAGGCCTGGGCCGTTGCAGACCTCTACCGGGATGTGCAGCACAACTGCCGCGCAGCGGCAGCTGAAATCGACGTTGAGGCCTGGATTCAAACGGCACAACAAAGGGCCCCTCGCCTGATGGGCGAGGGGCCCGAGGGGTAAGGGCCTGACGACTGCTTCAGCTGCGCAGATCGAAGCGGTCGAGCTCCATCACCTTCACCCAGGCTTTGACGAAGTCGGCCACAAAGCGGCTGCCGCCATCGTTCTGGGCGTACACCTCAACAATGGCGCGAAGCTGGCTGTTGGATCCAAACACCAGGTCGGCGCGACTCGCGCTCCAGCGTTCGGCACCGGTTGCGCTGTCGCGACCGATGTAGGCATCCTGCGCCTCGCTGGTTGGCGTCCAGCGGGTTGTCATGTCCAGCAGGTTCACACAGAAATCGTTGCTGAGTACACCGACGTTCTGGGTAAACACGCCTTGACGGTTGCCGGCGGTGTTCGCTCCCATCACGCGCAGACCCGCCAGCAGCACGGTCATTTCAGGGGCGCTGAGCGTGAGCAGCTGGGCTCTGTCGACGAGCAATTCCTCGGCCCGCAGGGGAAGGCCGCTGCGCTGCCAGTTGCGGAATCCGTCGGCCAGGGGCTTGAGCACATTGAACGACGCGGTGTCGGTTTGCTCCGGGCCCGCATCGCTGCGGCCAGGACGGAAGGGCACCACCACGGTGTGTCCGCCATCGGCGGCAGCCTTCTCCACGGCTGCACACCCTCCCAGCACGATCAAATCAGCGATCGAGACCGACTTGCCATTGCTGGAGCTGCTGTTGAACTGAGACTGAATCGTCTCCAGAGCCGTGAGCACACCATTGAGTTGTTCGGGGTCGTTCACCTCCCAGGTGCGTTGGGGCAGCAGCCGGATGCGTCCGCCATTGGCCCCCCCTCGGCGATCGGATCCGCGGAACGTGGACGCTGAACCCCAGGCTGCTGCCACGAGGGCGGACACGCTCTGGCCACTGGCCAGGATCTGCTGCTTGAGGGTGCTGATCTCAGCCTCATCGATCAAGGGGTGGGTGACAGGCGGAACGGGGTCCTGCCAGATCTGCACCTCCTCGGGAACATCCGGTCCGAGGTAAAGGGCGCGGGGGCCTAAATCGCGATGGGTGAGTTTGAACCAGGCGCGGGCAAACGCATCGGCGAACGCCTCCTGGTCGAGATGGAAGCGCCGGGCCACCGGCTCCATGATCGCGTCGTGCCTGAGGGACAGATCAGCGGTGGTCATGATCGGAGCGGAAGACTTCCCAGCCACATGGGCATCGGGAATCATGTGCTCGGGCTTCACATCCTTGGCCGTCCACTGCCAAGCGCCAGCTGGACTCTTGGTGAGTTCCCACTCATAGGTGAACATCATCTGGAAATAGCCCTGATCCCATCGGGTGGGGTTCGGTTTCCAGGCGCCTTCGATGCCACTGGTGATGGTGTGCTCGCCTTTGCCCGATTCGTAGGTATTGCGCCATCCAAGGCCCTGCTCATGGAGAGCAGCACCTTCCGGTTCGGCCTCAAGGTGGCTGTCCGGAGCAGCTCCATGGCACTTGCCGAAGGTATGTCCCCCGGCGACCAGAGCCACGGTTTCCTCCACGGTCATGCCCATGCGTGCAAAGGTCTCACGCACGTCGCGTCCAGAGGCCACGGGATCCGGTTCGCCGTGGGGACCTTCGGGATTCACGTAGATAAGCCCCATCTCCACAGCGGCCAGGGGCTGGTTGAGTTCTCCTTTGTCGTTGCGGCGCTCATCCTTGAGCCAGCCGGTTTCCTTTCCCCAGAACACATCCTCTTCCGGTTGCCAGATGTCCTCTCGGCCGCCGGCGAAGCCGAATGTGCGGAACCCCATGGATTCCAGGGCCACATTGCCCGAAAGGATGATCAGATCAGCCCAGGAGATGGCGTTGCCGTACTTCCGTTTGATCGGCCACAGCAGGCGCCGAGCCTTGTCGAGGTTGGTGTTGTCAGGCCAGCTGTTAAGGGGGGCAAAGCGTTGATTGCCGTGGCCGGCACCGCCACGACCATCGCCCGTGCGATAGGTGCCGGCACTGTGCCAGGCCAGACGGATGAACAAGGCTCCGTAGTGGCCCCAGTCGGCGGGCCACCAGTCTTGAGAGTCGGTCATCAGCGTCTGAAGGTCGGCCTTCAAGGCGCTGTAATCCAGGCTGGCGAAAGCCGTCGGGTAATCGAATGCGTCACCGAGCGGATTGGAGGCCGGGTGATGCTGATGCAGGATCCCGAGGTTGATCTGATTGGGCCACCAGTCGCCGTTGTTCGTGTTGCCGGCTGGTGTGACCGCACCGGTGTGGCCACTGAAGGGGCATTTCAGATCAGACATTCGACGCGAACAACAGGTTCTTTCGGGACCTTATTCAATGCATCCAATCGCCGCCAGCGATCTAGCGCACATTGGAAGAGGCTGAAGTACCTGCGGGGACACGAGCTCAGGAGTTGCTCAAAGCCATCCCCAGAAAGTCACGTTTGCCGATGTTGACACCGTTATGCCGAAGAATGGCGTAAGCCGTTGTGGTGTGGAAATACACATTGGGCAACAGGAAATCCGTGAGGAACTCGAGGGCGTGGAAGGTGAGTTTTCCGCCACCGAAGCTCTTGGGGATCGGCATCACCACGCTGCTTTGCTCCTTGCCGATGAATGCTTCTGCAGGGAATGCCTCCAGTTGCGCGAGGGTGGTGTCGATACGGGCAATCAGCCCCTCAAAACTTGGGGCGTTGTCGGGAAGGGATGAAGGATCCTCGCCAATAAGCCGTGCTGCTCCTCGGCGGGCGATGTCGGTGGCGGCCTGCACCTGTTGCTGAAGATCGAACATGTCGGGATAGAGCCGACTGGCCAGCAGCACGGTTTCATCGATTCCCCGCGCCTCGAGATCGGCGGCCGCCAGGCGCAGAATTTCCTGCAAGTTGCTGAGGACCCGTTTGAGCTGCCGGATGGCCAGGGTGTGCAGGTCGGTGCTCATGGCCGGGGGACTGAGGACCCCACTCTTAGCCATAGGGACCGAAACGCGTCGCGCAGGCAGCACCACAGCGCGCACCGAGTTGCACGGCATCCGCCACTGCCCAGCCCGCGGCCAGGCCAGCGGTCACACCCGCGGCAAAGCTGTCGCCGCAGCCGTAGGACTCGACGCTGGGACCAGGGAGAGGCTCTGGGGCAAAGCGACCTCCGGGAACCAACAGACCACCCTCAGCACCCTCTGTGGCGATGCGCAGCCTGGGGGCGGGTTCAGGGGTTCCCTCGGGCAGCTGTTCGCTGGGATCAAGGCCACTGCCGATCAAGGCATCCAGTGGAACCGATGCCTCCTCCAGCACCGGCAGACGCAGCCTTGGCGTGGCTGTGAGCACCCTGGCTTGTCGGGCCAGGCGCAAGCCAGCGGCATCGGTCGCGGACACGAACACGCCATCGCAGCTCGCCAAGCGTTCCCAGCCAAGGTCATCCTCTGCGCAAGGGGTGAGGCGTTCCCCAATCACGGTGATGGCCCGGTCGCCGCCGGGATCCATCAGGCTGATGCCACGCCGGCTCGGGGTGTCGCGCCAGGCAACCACAGGCTCCACCCCCAGCTCCCTGAGGCGTTGTTCACTGCGTTGTCCGATGGCATCGGAGCCGAGAGCGGTGAAAAACAGCACCCGACGCCCAGTGAGACGCGCCAGCTGAACAGCAACGACAGCTCCTGCGCCGGCCGGTTCCTCGAGGGATCGGCAGGCCCGGCTGATGCGGCCTGGCTGGGGCAGAGCATCGACTTCCAGAAACGTGACCCATTCCTGATGACCGATCACGGCCAGGTTCAAGGCGGACAGGTCTGGCAGGTCGTTGAGGTCCACAGGGTTAGGGCAGAGGCAGCACGGACTTGGCTGCATCACGCAGGCGCACATTGATCTTGCCGCCCACGGAGTTCACCCTGACCCCGCCGATGATGTTGAGCGTCTCCCCATCGGGAGTGCTCACCTGCAGTGTTTCACCATCCACCGCCTGAATGGAGACGGGATTGGAGACCTCCGAAACGACGATGGGGGTGTCCACATTCACATCACTGTTGACCTCCAGCGGTGTGCTGGTGTCCACCTGAATCGGCCGGCTTAAGGACACTCCTTCCGGGACTTTGACGCTGCCGCTGACTGGAAGCGCCTTAATGGCCTCGACGGACAGCGCACCCTCACTTTTAACGCGCACGGGGACTTTGAACTGTTCCACGCTCACGCCTCCGACAAGTTTCACAGGCAGGGGCTGACTGAGAGGCAGACCGATGGGGATTGGTTTTCTCAGAATCTGTACGGCGGCGATGGCAACGGCCCAGGCCGCCAGGACGACGGCCAGGGGCCAGCGACTGGCCATCAGCAGCTCGAACCAGCGGGGATCGTTCGCTTGCCTTTGCGTGTCGCCGCGGTCGGTCATGGCTGCTGTTGCACAAAATCAACCCGGTTGTACCGGGTTCTGGGATCGGCAGCATGAATCCGAAGGGGGCTTCAAGCGATCAGAGTTCGTAGTCCTCCTCGAATTGGCTCAGCAGCCCCTTGTAGAGAGCCAGGGTTCCCTCGCTTTCTTCGGTCACGCCTTCGCTGTCATAAAGCTGGGTGAGATGGGCGCTGGCCACGTGCACGCGGGAAAACGCTTCCGCATATTCGTTCTGAATGTCTTCTTCCCGGATATCCCGAATCATCGCGGAGATGAACTCCACTTTTTTTTGGGCGGCTTTGATTTCAGCCTCCATCTCCTTGCTGAGCTTGCGGCGCTTGCGAGGCATGCCTCTGATCTGACAGCCCTCAACACTAGAGCTGAGGGCGTGTGGTGGCGTTGATCAGAAGCAGAAGGGCAAATACTGGGCACTGCAGGCGGCATAGCCATCAACCAGGGGGCCCAAGCCGATCTGATGCAAGATGCCTTGTCCCGTCAGCCCCTCGGTGATCACACCAATCACAAATCCGAGCATGGCGGCGCGTCCGTTGAAACGTTCGACCTTTGCCAGCTGCTCTTCGTGAATGGCACGAGCCGCCGAGCCTTGGAACCAGCTGTCTTGTGCGGAATTGCGCTCCATGTCTTGCACCTGTCGTTGTACAACAAACTGTAACAGTAATTTGACGATTGGTTTTGACTAGGCCTTTTTCCATTCAACAGGCTTTCTGCGCCGGGGGTAAAGCTCGCGGCAGAGCGGGCACACCGTGCCGTCGCACCCTCGGGCCGTGCAGTACTCCCGCCCGTAAAAAATGATCTGGAGATGAAGCTTGTTCCAAGAGTCTTTGGGAAACAGCTTCTTGAGATCTTTTTCGGTTGTCGCCACCGACTCTCCGCTGCTCAGCCCCCAGCGCTGGGCCAAGCGGTGGATGTGGGTATCCACAGGGAATGCGGGAACACCGAAAGCTTGCGCCATCACCACGCTGGCGGTTTTGTGGCCCACGCCTGGCAGCGCTTCCAGTTCTTCGAAGCTGGCCGGAACCTGGCCTGCATGCACATTCACAAGAATGTGGGCCAACTTGTGCACATTCTTGGATTTGGTCTTGGCCAGGCCAAGTTGGCGGATATGGGAGAGGATCTCGTTCTCGTTGAGGGCGGCCATCGCTTCTGGCGTGGGGCCGGCGGCAAACAGTGCGGGTGTGACCTCATTCACCTTTTTGTCGGTGCACTGAGCGCTGAGCAGAACCGCGATCAACAGGGTGAACGGATCGCTGTGGTCGAGAGGGATCGGCGGTTCGGGATAGTGCGCGTTCAATCGCTCCAGAACCACGGCCGCCCGCTCGTGCTTCTTCATGACGCTGAAACGAAAGCGTCATCGTTGCAGCGCTTCCTTCCGGATGCGAGCATCAACAACCTCTGAAACCTCCGTTGATGAGCTCCCAGGCGTCTAGACCCGAATCCGACACGCTGAGCGCTTACGAACGGGTGGTGCAAAAAGAGGAGGAAGCCGCACAGAAGCGAGCGAAAGCTGAGGATGCAAAAGCAAAAGAGGATGATCCCAGCGACCTCTACAGGCAGCACAGCCATCAGCAGTCGATGGAAGGGGGGTGACGCTGATTCAGGACCCTGGTTGGATCGCTTTTTTCACAGACTCAACGCCCTTCTGGATTGCTTCGGCTGGTGCCTTGATCATCTGCTGTTTGGTGTTCGACCAGATGTTGATGGCATACACAATTGATCCTCCAATGATCAGCGCGGCCACAACCAAGCCGATGCCATTGCCTCCCTGCTTGATCACCACGGGTTGCTGCTGATCCTGTTCGCTCATGGCCAAGGTCGTTCCTGAAGCGGTTGTAGCCATCGCGCCCGATTCTGGCCGCTGAGTGGATTTGACTTACGGTCACGGTCGACGTCGCCATTGCTTCCTTGAGCAGCACAACCCGGGGTGTGATCTACGTGTCGGTGTGGGTGGTGATTTGGGGCACCGCTGCGTCGCTTGTTGATTGGCTTCTCCTCAATGCCGATCTCTACGAGACCGGCAGTTTCGGGCAGGTGGCCACATTCATCGGCTACGGAGCTGCTGCTGCCGTTCTGGCCGTGAAAGCCTCCGGTCGCTTCTTGGGGGGGGGCAGCGCAGAGGACGAAGAGAGCTAAGACTCGTTCTGCACGGCTTTCGCTGCGATCAGTCCGGCGATGAATCCTGTGGCATGGCCGATCCAGCTCACACCAGCCGGTGACGCCCAGGGCAGAAGTCCTGGCAAGGCACTGCCGAACAGCAACAGGGTGATCAGGCTCAAAAGGATGGCCAGAGGCCGCCGTTCGAGAAAGCCGATGCACAGCAGGTAGCCGAGGAGTCCATACACCACACCGGAGAGGCCATGGGCTCCAACGGGCCAGAACAGCCACACCGGGATTTCCAGCAGGATGACCGCGATCCAAACGGCGACATAGGCCCTGGTGCTGCGCGCCAGCACCAGGTAACTGAGGGGAAGAAACACCAGGCTGTTGGCGAGCAGATGCCCGAATCCCCCATGGCTGAAAGGCGCTGTGAACAAGGTCCACCAAGGAGTCCCAGGGCCCATGGCCAGATTCCAGCGACCGGCGAACACCAGTTGATCGATCAGCTCCTGGAGCCAGGCGATGCCCAGGAGGATCAGCGGAAGTGCGATCACTGCACGCGGAACGTCACACCCATCACGGCGGTGATGTCCTTGTTAATCGTGCGGGTGTCGTACGAGCCGTAGCGGCCCATGTCCGTTGAATTCGGAACCGTGATCTGAAACGTGCCGGTATCGGCTTTGGTGATGGCCCCAATTCCTGATCCTGCCTGCCCTGCAATGGCCACGGCGCGTTTGCGCGCGTCGGCTGTGGCTTTGGCGAGCATGTCGACGCGTTTGTCGGCGAGCTTTGTGTAGGTGTAGGCAGGCGGCTGAATCGTGAGCGAGACGCCATCACCCACCAGTGAACCGATGGATCGAGACACCTTGCTGATCAGAATCACATCGGGGGTGCTGATGCGGATCGGCTGCCGGGCCGACCACTCCGTTTTGATCAGGGCCCCGTTCATACGGTTGCGGATGTCGTTGCTCGACGATTCAAGAACCGCGAGCTGAATGGAGCTGTCGGGAACGCCCTGCGTCCGCAGAAACGCCAGTGTTCGCTGAAGATCCGGCTGCAGAGCCTGATAGGCAGCCTGCTGGCTTGCCCCGCTGCCTTGAACCACCACGGTCCAGTCGGCGTAGTCACTGCGGATGCGTTCGGTGCTCGCACCCGTCACGGTGATGGTGTCTGCGGCCGTGCGGATCCCTTTCACAGCCACAGCACCGGCCACCACCAGTCCGGCACTGAGCACCACCATGGGCAGCACCAGCGGAGGCGTCCGACGGATCCAGCCCATGAAGCCGCTCGCTGGCACGTGTGGGGCCTGGGTTTCGAGTCCGTCCACTGGATCACGTTTCGTCGTATCAAAACCCTAGGGACTGCGTGTCGTCCGGCATGTCCGCAACGGTGCGGAGCTGTGACCGGCTATGAATCGTTCACCGCTCTCTGCACCTCTCCATGACCACCAAAACCGAGGTGATCGTGATCGGCAGCGGCATCGGTGGCTTGTGTTGTGCCGCCCTTTGTGCCCGTGCTGGCCATGAGGTGCTCGTGCTAGAGGCCCATGGGGCACCCGGTGGTGCTGCTCACGGCTTTCAGCGCCAGGGTTATCACTTCGAATCCGGTCCATCGCTGTGGAGTGGTCTGGGCCGGTGGCCCAGCAACAATCCTCTCGCTCAAATCCTTCGGGCTCTCGATGAACCGATCGAGGTGATGTCCTACCGGGACTGGGACGTTCTCTTCCCGGAAGGTCATCTTCGGATCGGCGTTGGCGCTGACGGTTTTGAGCAGGTGGTGCAACAGCTTCGCGGTGATGCAGCCGTTGAGGAATGGAGGCGTTTCGCCAGAACGCTGCAGCCAATCGCTGCTGCGGCGGATGCTCTGCCCCTGCTGGCGCTTCCACCGGCAGGGATCAATGGACTGGGCCCCCTTCTCAAACGCAGCGGCCGCTTGTTGCCCCATCTTCCAGCTCTTCGCCATCTCAGCGGTGCCTTCGCTCCGCTTGTGGACCGTCAGCTAACGGACCCCTTCTTGCGGCACTGGGTTGACCTTCTCTGCTTTCTGATCAGCGGGATGCCGATGGCCGATACCAACGCTGCGGCCATGGCCACCCTGTTTGGGGAATGGTTTGATCCTGAGGCCTGTCTTGACTTCCCCAAGGGCGGAAGTGCCGGTGTTGTGAACGCTCTTGTGCGGGGCTTGCAAAAGCACGGTGGGACGTTGCGACTGGGGGCCCGGGTCAAGCAGATCAGGCTTGATGGCGATCGGGTGATCGGCGTGGAGCTCACCAACGGAGAGCAACTGGATGCGGATCATGTGGTGAGCAATGCCGACGCCTGGAGCACGGCGGCGTTGCTGCCAGAGAAGGGCACGTCGCGATGGCGGCAGGAACGTTTGAACACGCCTGCTTGCGGTTCATTCCTGCATCTTCATCTCGGTTTTGATGCTGCTGGGTTGGATGACCTGCCGATCCATACCGTCTGGGTTGGGGACTGGGAGCGAGGCATTACAGCGGAGCGCAACGCCGTGGTGGTGTCAGTTCCGTCGGTGTTGGATCCCGCTATGGCACCTCCTGGTCAGCACGTGCTGCATGCCTACACGCCAGCGAATGAACCTTGGGAGCACTGGAGCGGGTTGGAGCGATCCACGCCTGAGTACGACCGCCAGCGTGCTGATCGCTGTGGGGTGTTCTGGCATGTGCTGGAGCAGCGCATTCCCGATCTCCGCAGCCGTTGCCGGGTGGTGATGGAGGGCACGCCACTGACGCACCGCCATTACTTATCGGTTCATCACGGCAGCTATGGCCCCGCGCTCTCGGCAGCTCGGGGATTGTTCCCTGGGGTGCAGACCCCGGTGGAAGGACTCCTCCAGTGCGGTGCTAGCACCTTCCCCGGTATCGGCATTCCTCCGGTGGCCGCCAGCGGTGCGATGGCGGCCCATGCCATCACTGGTAAAAAAGCCCAGTCCGAGCTGCTCGAGAGCCTGGGGCTCTGATGCGTCTTCCCTGGTGTGACGCACTTCTCCGCGTCGTTCCTTAGGTTCCGTCTCCACCTCAGCAGGCAGATCCGTGGTCGTTCAGGTTCTCAGTGCCAACGAGCGCTACAAGCTGGATGGCAGTGATGATGCTCTCTTCTACAGCGAGCCTCGTTTCGTTCAGCATCTGGATGGCGGTTTCAGAGGGCGACTGACCCAGCTCTACCGCGAACGCATCCCCACCTGTGCCGTGGTGCTGGATCTAATGAGCAGCTGGGTGAGTCACCTTCCCGACGATCAGCGTTATGAGCAAGTGATCGGCCATGGCCTCAACGCCCAGGAGTTGGAGGCCAATCCCCGTCTCGATCGTCATTGGGTTCAGAACCTCAACCAGTTGCAGGAGTTGCCTCTCGACGACAGCAGCGTGGATTGCACCTTGATTGTGGCGGGATGGCAATACCTGCAGCAGCCGGAAGCCATTGCCGAGGAGCTTCTGCGGATCACCCGTCCCAACGGCCAGGTGATCGTGGCGTTCAGCAATCGCATGTTCTTCACCAAAGCTCCTCAGATCTGGACCGATGGTGCCGATGGCGATCACCTTCGTTATGTCGCTGAAGTGCTGATGGCTCAGGGCTGGCCCAAGCCGGAACTGATTGCTGAGGAGACCCGCATGCCTGGCCCCATGGGTTGGGTGGGCGGAAAGGGCGATCCATTCTTTGCGGTGATCGCCACCAAACCAGTGCCCTCAGCTGCCACCGTCTGATGGCTCAGGGGGAATCGACTGCCAGCCGCTGTCCCAGCGCGATCGGTCGCAGAGCTCGCTCCAGCTGAGGCGCAGTCGAACCTCAGGTGTGAGTACGGAGCAGAGTTCCACCCAGCGCTCGGCTCCTCGCCCCCCCTGGAGCACCAAGCGGAAGTGGCGTCGTCCCTCCCGGGGGGTGCGGCTTGTCCAGGCCTGGGCGGCTTTCCAACTCACCTAGCGTGCGCTGATTGCTGAAACGTCATGATGCCGCTGCTTGGGGGTCGCCTGTTGCCCATGGTCAGCAGTGTGATGTTGCTGGGATCGGCAGCCTTGTTGGAGAGCAGCCATCGACAGCTCGCAGCTGCCCCAACAGTTTCTGCTGCCCCAACAGCCGTTGCTGACACCAAGGCCCTGACGGGTTACATCCGCCAGTGGGAGTCGCCGTTCACGGTTGCTGAGACGGTGCGGCGTTTGCGTGCTGGCTTTCAGCAACAGGGGTTTGAGATCCGGGCGGAGCTGAACCATCAGCGCACGGCCCGTGAGCAGGGACGGCGGATTCCTGTCAACACGGCCTTGCTCGTCAGCAAACCTTCCCTGGATGCCGTGGTGCTGGCCGCCAATCCGCTCGCCAATCTGTTTATACCGTTCACCATCGCTGTGTGGGATCAGGCGGGCACCACCCGGATCGGCTACTGGAATCCCAAAACGGACATCGCCGCATTGCTGGAGATCAAGCAGGGAGAGGCGGCTGCAGCCTTGGCAGACTTGCAGGAGATCCTGGCCGATGTGATCAAGGAGACCCTGCCATGAGCCCACGCACGATCGCCATCAGTGGAGCGTCTGGCAAGACAGGGTTCCGAATTGCTGAAGAGGCCCTGGCCAGCGGGGATCAACCGCGGTTGCTGTTGCGCTCTGATTCGCAGATCCCAAAGTCTCTCGAGGGTTGTGAGCAGCAGCGTTTGAGCTTGCAGGACTCTCCCGCCCTGGATCAGGCGCTCCATGGCGCCGATGCGCTGGTGATCGCTACCGGAGCGCGGCCGTCCGTGGATCTCACCGGTCCGATGCGGGTGGATGCCTGGGGTGTGCAGCGTCAGATCGAGAGTTGCCAACGGGTTGGGCTGCGCCGTGTGGTGCTCGTGAGCTCTCTCTGCAGCGGTCGCTGGCGCCATCCACTCAACCTGTTTGGGCTGATCCTGGTGTGGAAACGCGTGGGTGAGCGCAGTCTTGAACGCAGCGGACTGGACTGGACCGTGATTCGTCCCGGTGGTCTGTCGGAACGGGAGGATGCGCTCGAGACTGAGGGCATTGTCTGGACCGGGCCGGATCAGCAGGACAGTCAATCCATCCCCAGGCGCCTGGTGGCGCGTTGCTGCCTTGAGGCCTTGGAAACCCCGGGATCCATTGGCCGGATTCTCGAGGTCACCAGCAACACCCAGCAAATGGTGCAACCGCTGTCGGAAGCGTTATTGAGTATCGATGCCTACGGCGCTGCTGCTGCGACCGCGCGATAAAGGGCGCGTCAGAGGGCATTGCTCTGGGACGCCAATCGGGAGAGTCAAGACGGGCCGCCACCCGTCTTTTTTTGTGTTCAGACTCTTGGCAGAGGGCGATGTGCTCATGGCTGATGTGGATCTGGCGGTGATCGGTGCGGGGCTTTCGGCCTGTGCTCTGGCATCGGCCCTGCGCCGCAAGCAAGCGGTTGACTCCCTGGTGATCCTTGAGGCCGGACGCGGGCCGGGTGGTCGTTGTGCAACGCGACGGCGGCGGGATGACGCCCTCTGGCGGCTGGATCATGGAGCCCCGACCCTCAGCTTCAGTGGCCCACCGCAGGGGCCTTTGGGCGCGCTTGTTGACGATCTCTGTGACCGCGGGGTGTTGGTGCCGGATGCTGGTTGCGTTGTCGGTCTCGATGGCGCTGGCGCGCTGGTGGAACCTCCCGCTCATCCGTTGCTGTGTGGCCCGCGCTGGCGCGGGCAACCCACCATGGCCGCCGTGGCTGAAACGCTGTTGGCAGACGCCGGGGAGGCTGTGTTCACCTGCTTCGGGGAGCGCATCAGCACGCTCCGCTGGCATGACGGACACTGGTTGCTGCCTGGTGGTTGGCGGGCCAGGACGCTGGTGCTGAGTGGAACACTGCTCGCCCATCCGCGATCGCTGGCGATGCTGGGCTGGCCTGATGTGCCTCTGCGCAGCGCTGTGGCGGAGGGGGTTGACCCCAGTCTTGATGCAGCTCTGGCCTCAATTGCCGTGATGACGGCCAGCGTGCGCTGGAACCTGATGCTGGAGTTGCCCTCGGTGAATGCTGGGCTGGGCACTGCAGATTCGCTCCCCCGACAGATCTGGCTGACGCCGGAGGCCCGGGATCACTGCGGTGTGGAACGGCTGGTTGTGCACCCACAGAGCGATGGTCGCCTTGGTTTGGTGGTGCATGGCCTCGATGACGGTGCTGCGATCAGGCCGGACACCCAACCGGATCTGCTTGTGCATCACGAGAGGCGATTGCTGGCGGCCTTGCCTCCGCTGCTTGGGCCTTGGCCTGCCCTGCAGGCGGCTCTCCCGGAGGCGAGAAGCCTCGGGGTGATGCGCTGGGGTGCGGCGCAACCCCTCGACCATGCCTTGCCCCGGGATCTGCAGTGGTGTCCGCAGGCCCGGGTGGGGTTCTGCGGCGACTGGATCGCCGGTTCTGGCTTTGGGATGGCGGAAGGCGCTTTGCAAAGTGCGTTGGATCTGGCTGAAGCGATGCCGTGAAGCCCGCAATTGGCGACGCCTCACTCAGATTTGTTTCATCAGCTAAAAAAAATCTCGAGATTGCGCACTCAAGCTGGCTGCGTTGCGGATTGCACGTCAGAACTGAAGAAAGGCTTCTCGCCATGCGATCGCACTTTCAGCCGGTTCGGCTTCATGCCAGCGTCCACGACGATGAACCCTGCCAATGTGCTGGGTGTGTGGCCTTGCGAGGTCGGCTTCAGGCCATGGTTTTAACGGCGCCGGGGCGGTCGGGGGCCGTCCGCCCTGCAGCGGATGAACGCTGAAACTTGGTTTCAAGGTTGGCTCAGGCCCTGCGTGTCCAACGCCTGGGCCAGGACCTGCAGGCGCTGACCGTTCACCCCCAGATCGGAATCACCCAGGCGCGAAATCGAGCGGGCCTCGAGCCGTTCGGGATCGGCTGCATTGAGTTCCACATCATCGACAAAGCCGAAGATGCGGCTGCTGAACGTGGCATGGAGGTAGCCATCGTCGCGACTGATCACTTCCGCCTGCGGTGTTGATTCGATCAGTGTGGTGAGGCTCTCCAGTGCGGCACCGGAATCCGTCACAGTCCAGTCAACCCGTGCGCAGTGCGCGGGGCCGGGGCAGGGGCTGAGGTGACCGCCCCGCACTCCCAGATCGTCCGGGACAGGGCCGACCCAATGAAACAGGGCGAGAACAAGGGGTAGGGCGAAGAGAGCGAACGAGGGCATGGTGGGAGAGAGCGGGTGGAAAGCTCAGGTCCAGCGCACTGGATCCTTTGAATTCAGATGCTGCACATGGTCAGCGTCACCATCGAGGAGATCGCGGCTGATCGTGAGGCAGATGCTGTCGAGCGGGAGGGAAAAGCTGCTGCCGTCAGCGTCGAAGGGGCCCTCGACATAGGCGCCGATGCGTTCCGCCATCAGAAACAGCAGCACGATCAACACTCCACTGATCGGAATTCGGGGCTCGGGCCCAAGGTCGTGAAAGTACAGGAGCAGGAGCAGTCCGAACAGCCAGGTGAGCAAGCGCACGAACACGTCGTACGACGCTGGTAAGGGGGTGTTGCGGATCCGCTCCAATCCGCCGATGGCATCGGTGCAGGCATTGGCCACCTCCATCAGCTGCATGCGTCCGAAGCTGTCGATGTGCTCCTGGCGATGAAGGTCTCGGATCCACTCGGCCCGCTGCAGGCCGAGCTGGCGCAAGCTGCTGCTGCGCGGCAGCTTGAGGCCATCGAGGAGTTGCCCTTGCAGCTCCCTGAGCTCCCGGTGCCAGAAGTTGCGCAGCTGGAAATTCAGCTGCCACACCAGAGCCACCTGCAACTGCAGAAGCTGGCGTTCCTCTTTGCGGTTGATGCGTTCGCTGCTCAGGTGGGCGCGGAGGGTGTCGGCCCAGCTCCGGCTCACATTCACGATCGATCCCCAAAGTTTCCTCGCCTCCCACCAGCGCCCGATGGCCTGGGTGTTGCGGAAGCCGATGAAGATCGAGGCCGCGATGCCGAGAATCCTCACCACATCGCCATCGGCTGTCCAACCACCGGGAATCGCATTGCTGTTGATCAGCACGGCGATGGCCAGCAGCAGCAGCAACTCCAGGCGCATGCGTTTCATCAGCTGCAGCAGCACCAGGGAGTAGTCCCGGCGGCGCGTGCTGGGCGGATGGCCGTAGTCCCCGAGATCAATCATGGTTTTGAGGTCACAGACGCTGCTCCAAGACGGCGATCATGACTGCACTCGTGCACGACCCATGCATGCCAGCTGGACGGAGCAGTGGTGGCCGGTTGCCTACCTGCGCGATCTCGATCCGAAACGACCGCAGCGGTTCACCGTTCTGGAGAGGGATCTCGTGCTGTGGTGGGACGCCTCGATCGGAAGCTGGCGGGCCTTCGATGACGTCTGTCCCCATCGATTGGTACCCCTAAGTGAGGGACGCATCAATGCCTCAGGGGAACTGGAGTGTCCCTATCACGGCTGGAGTTTCGATGGAGAAGGCCGTTGCACACGGATCCCCCAGATGGCGGAAGGGGCCAATGCATCGGGGCGCCGGTCCAGCTGCAACAGCCTCCCTACCTGTTCTGGCCAGGGGTTGCTGTTCGTGTGGACCGGCGATCCGACGATGGCGGGCGCCAAAGATCCACCGCTTGTGCCGTTGCTTCAAGAGCAAGGAGATGGCTGGGCTGATGGCTGGATCGTGCAGGACACCTTCCGCGACCTGCCCATGGATGCACTCACCCTGCTTGAGAATGTGCTGGATGTGAGTCATGTGCCGTTCACGCATCACAAAACCGTGGGTAACCGGGAGAATGCCGCCCCTGTGCTGGCCGTGATCCGAGCGGAGAACGATTCGGGATTTGAGGCCTTCTGGGAGGAGGGCCCCCGCCGAGGCCGGCTCGGCTCTCAGTTCACCCACTTCAGTGCCCCCCAGCTGATGTGGCACGACCTTGATGCCAAAGGGTTCGCGCGGATTCTCACCGTGGTTTACGCCGTGCCGATCCGCCGCGGTGAGTGTCGCCTGTTCGCGCGCTTCCCGTTCCAGTTCAAGTCCGCGTTGCCACGGCTGCTGGTGGGTCTGCGACCCCGATGGCTGCAACACATCGGTAACCACAAAGTTCTGGAAGACGACCAGGTGTTTCTGCACTGGCAGGAGCGGGTGCTGGAATCTGCCGGCGGCAGTGCAGCCGCTGAGCGTGCGTTTTTTCTGCCAACCGAGGCGGATGTCTATGTGGCCGCGTTGCATCGCTGGATTAACAGCCACGGCGGCGAACCTTTCGCTGGACAGCGGCTTCCGCCAAGGCAGGGGATTGCTTCGCTCATGGATCGCTACAACAGCCATACCGTGAACTGCCGCAGTTGCTCCCAGGCGCTGCATTGGATTCGACGGGGCCAGCCCTGGTGCTGGGTTGTCCTCTGGACGGCGGCGGTGTTGATCGGCGTTGGCCAGATGGGCTGGTTGAGTGCCTTGGGCGGGCTGCTGGCTGTGGTTGCTGCGCTGCTGCTCCAGCGTCTGCGGCGGTGGGAGCGGGGATTGACGGTCGGCGATGGGCTAGCGCCGCGCAATTATGGAACTTGATTGAAGACATCATCGGTTTGGCGATGATCCATGTGACTTCTCCGTGCCCTGACAGCGTGATCGTGGCGCTGGGGATTCGTGAATGGCCAATCTGGGCCTGTGAAGCCAGTGAATTTCCCTGGCACTACGACCAGAGGGAAACCTGTCTGTTGCTGGAAGGTGACGTCACCGTGACGCCCGAATCTGGTGCGCCCGTGCGCATCAAGGCCGGGGATTTGGTGGAATTTTCCGCCGGGTTGACGTGCAGGTGGACCGTGCATGAAGCGGTGCGCAAGCATTACCAGTTCGGTTGAGGCTTGAGCTGTTGGCTGACGGGTCGTCTCGCTGCCGGTTTCAGACGTCCACATCAGACATCCACATCAGCACCCCATTGGGGCCTGCAGGGCTGCCAGCCCACCCGCAGTAGCTCCTTCCAGAGGAGTTCCGCTGTTTCCCGGCGTAGGTGCACCCGGGTGGTCAGCAGCGGGGGCTGGTCTGGAAAAGGTCTCCCTGAATCCACGAACACCCGGGGGTCGCGGTGCCAGCTTTTTTCATCGGGGTGGAACCGTTTCGTGTCCTGGGTGTGTGGGTCCTGGATCCAACCGTGACGGGGCATCGCTTTCGGGGGGTGATCAGGGAAGCGCGCATCCACTCCTCCGCTTTGAAGGGTGCATAAGGCGAACTCGGAGCCATGGAGACGCTGCTGGTACGCCTGTTCTAATTGGGTAGTACAAATGTGTCAATGCGCCGTGGCGCTGCCTGGGCGGCATGACTAAAGACAAGGAAGAACCATTGCGGGTTTCCCTGTGATCTCTGTCTGGCAAGCACCGTCCGCAGGGGCCCCTCTTGAGTGCGGCCAGCGGCCAGCCCCTGAGCCTGCAGCTGACGAGCTGGTACTGGAGGTGATGCACTGCGGCCTCTGCCACAGCGACCTCTCGATGATCGGCAATCACTGGGGTGTCAGCCGCTATCCCCTCGTGCCGGGCCATGAAGTGATCGGCAGGGTCACGGCGGTTGGCGAGGGGGTGGATCCGGGCTTGATCGGCGACGTTCGCGGTCTGGGCTGGATCAGCGGAAGTTGCAACCACTGCAGCCTCTGCCTCGGCGGTGATCAGAACCTCTGCACGTCTCTGGAAGCCACGATCGTGGGACGGCAGGGGGGCTTCGCCAGTCACGTGGTGGCTCGGCAAGACTGGGCGATCCCGCTTCCGCCTGGTCTGGATCCGGCCGATGCAGGACCCTTGTTTTGTGGTGGCATCACCGTGTTTGCACCGCTGGTGGATGAAGCGGTGTCGCCCACAGCCCATGTGGCCGTGGTGGGCATCGGTGGGCTGGGCCATATCGCCTTGCAATTCGCGCGGGCTTGGGGCTGTGAAGTCACCGCCATCACCACCAATCTCGCCAAGGCGGAACAGGCACGACGCTTTGGTGCCCATCACGTGGAGGAACTGGAGATGCTTCCTGATCTTCAGAGCCGGTTTGATCTGGTGATCAATACGGTCAACCATCCCCTCGACTGGAGTGCGGTGATGGCGTCGCTCAGGCCTCGGGGACGCCTGCATCAGCTCGGGGCTGTGCTGGAGCCGATTCAGGTTGGCGCCTTCGATCTCATCCCCGCCCGGCGCTCGATCACCGGTAGCCCCACGTCCTCACCAGCCAGTCTTCAGAAGATGGTGGAGTTCTGTGTTCGCCACAACATCCTCCCACTGGTTGAGCATCTGCCGATGGATCAGGTGAATGTGGCGATTCAACGGCTTGCCAAGGGCGATGTGCGCTATCGCTTTGTGCTCGATGCCTGATGTCGTGCTCAATGCCTGATCATGTGGGCGTCTTGATGACAGGCATGAACGCTCCCGATCCTTTGCTTGAACGCATCGCTGATGCTCCTGGCATGGGCCGAGGCTGCCGGCGGCTGGTGGTGCTGCTCACCCAGCTCGGTGATTTCGACTCCATGGAATACGCCCAGGCCCTGGTGCCTGCGCTGCCTCAGCTGGATCAGGCCGGGATCCAGTTGTTGGCGATCGCGATTGGAGATCCGAAGGGTGCTGATCGTTTCTGCGCCTTCACTGGCTTTCCGGTTGAGCGCTTGCAGGTTGAGCCCAATGCCAACCTGCACCAGGCTTTGGGGTTGTCGCCAGGGCTTCAGGCTCCAGGCGGTGCTTGGCCCTCCTTGCTGCTGATGTGTGCAGGCATCGGCTCTCCCGGCACCCTGGCAGAAGTGCTGCGCGGCTACACCGGCGACCGCACGGCGCCCCAGCGTTTCGGCGACGATGAAGTGATCAGCACCGGGGTGCTGCCAGCGATCCCTGCTGGACTCTTCCGCCGTGCTGGTGGCGGCGGGTTTCAGCGCCCGTTCGAACTGGCCACGGTGCGCTTGCGCAATATGAATGAAGTGCTGCGGCACTGGGGCACCTACGTGCCCGACGATCGCTTCATCACCCAGCGGGGGGGCACGTTCCTCTTGGACGCGGACGACTCGCTCCTGTACGTCTATCGCGATCGAGGCATCCTTGGGTTTTCCGAAACGATGAACCGTCCGCTGGCCTTTCTCGATCCTTGGATGGCTGATGCCGGTTGATCCCATCCAGGCAATGCCGTTGCCCCCCTGGCGGCCGTTGCTGCGGGGCGCCCGCCAACGGGAGGGACGGGCTCCGGGGGCCAGCTGGCTCCAGCTCGCAAGCGTGGCAGCCGATGGCACCCCACGGGTGCGCACCCTGGTGTTTCGAGGCTGGAGTGATGAGGGCGACCTCGAACTGCTCACAGATGCCCGCAGCGAGAAACCCGGCGAACTCAGTGCTCAGGGGCAGGTGGAACTGTGCTGGTTGTTCCGCAAGGCCAGAGAACAGTTCCGCCTGCGTGGGATCGCTCAATTGTTGAGTGTTGGCGATGATCCGGAGGCTTTGAACGCCCATTGGCAACGGTTGGCGCCCGCTGGCCGCTCCGTCTGGGCCTGGCCGCATCCGGGTGAGCCCTTTGAGGCGGCTGGCCCCTGGCCGGATTCGATTGCCGATGGGGAGCCACCACCGCCTCATTTGCTGTTGATCCGCATTCAGATCCAGCGGGTGGAGCAACTCGATCTCAAAGCCCATCCCCACCGACGCTGCTGCTGGGAGCGAGGAGACGACTGGATCGAGCGACGTCTCAATCCCTGAGCGTCCACAGGGCGAGCCCACCTCCCCGGCCGCGAGCCGCCAGCCAGCCAGACGCATCCCTGTGGATCAATGCGAAGAACGGCTTGCGCTTGGCGGGTGGAGCCGGCAACGAGCGTTGCAGCAGGGTGATGGCGCCAAGCGTCAGCCTGACGTGCTCGAAGTGGAAGCTCAGTAAGGGTCTGCCACCGCCCAGCTCCCCAGGTCCACTGAACTGCAGAGTCACCGGGCCGAGGTTGACGGCATTGCGTAGGCGTAGATGGTGATCGCCGGCTGCGCTGATCTCCAGGCAGGCGCCGAGGCTGCGCAGCAGCCACCCGTTGAAGGCGTTGGCTTCGCTGCGGCCCTTGGGCCAGATGGTCTGCAGCTGCCAGCAACCGATCACGTCGTCGGCATTGATCCCACTTCCCTCTTGGCGAACCTGCCGCTCGCGCGTCAGCAGATCGTTCCCGGTCACCGTGTCACTTGGGATCGACAAGAGATTCAGGCGTTTGTCGCGGTCATGCTGTCGGATCGTGCGCAGACGTGCTAATTGGAAGCGCCTTTCTCAGCGATTTCATGTTGTTCCTCATGCACTGGCACTTCAAGACCGGTTACCACGAGAAAGCGGCTCGCAAGTTCATGCAGACCGGAGCCCCCATGCCAGCTTGCAAGTCGTGGACCCGTTACCACGCACCCGGCTCGGTTCAGGGCTGGATCCTGGTGGAAACCGATGATGCTGGCGTCTGCTACGAGCACGCCGCCGAGTGGGCGGAATGCCTCGACTGGACCGTGACACCTGTGTTCACCGATGAGCAGGCCGGTCCTCTGATCGGCAAGGTTTACAGCTGATCACTCGGCTCAAACCGACGTTCGTCTCCGTCTTGCCGCCAAACTGCGGCAAGACCTGTTGGCGTGATGACAGACGATTCGCTGAAGGCGGAGGCGCTCTCCTGGGCTGCTCTGGAGGCTTTGGCACCGGCTGCTGCCGAACGCGTGGAAGGCCCCACCAACGCCCAGGCCAGCTTGCGGCTGTTCGGGCATTCCGAAGCAGATGTGCAGGTGACCTTGTTCCGGGACCACCACGCCTGGTGCCCGTACTGCCAGAAGGTGTGGCTCTGGCTTGAGCTGCGCCGGGTGCCCTATCGGATCCGCAAGGTCACCATGCGCTGCTATGGCCCGAAGGAGCCCTGGTTCACGGCACTGGTTCCCTCGGGAATGTTGCCGGCTCTGGAACTCAATGGTCGCCTGATCACGGAGAGCGATCGCATCCTCGAGGCCCTTGAACGCACTTTCGGGCCGGTGGGAGCTGGCATGCATGACCGGCGGGTGAGGCGTTTGCGTGAGCTGGAACGGTTGCTGTTCCGCGCCTGGTGTGTGTGGCTCTGCACCCCAGGCCTGCGCGAGGACCAGGAACGCCGTGCCCGGGATCAGTTCCAGAGGGTGGCCTCCCAGATGGAGGAGGCGATCGCCGCTGGTGGTGGCTGCTGGCTCGATCCCGACCATCCGAGCGGGGCAACACCTGGCACCGCCGATCTGGTGTTCATCCCCTACGTGGAGCGCATGAATGCGTCGCTCGCCTACTTCAAGGGGTTTGCACTGCGTGAGGCCCACCCCGGGATCGACCGTTGGCTCACGGCCCTTGAGCAACTCGAGACGTATCGCGGCACCCAGAGTGATGTGCACACCCATGCCCACGATCTGCCTCCGCAGATGGGCGGATGCTGGGCGGATGGCAGTGCGCAGCAACAATTCATGGCCGCGGCGGTGGATCAAGGGGAGGGACTGGGTGCCCTCGAATGCCGTTGGACACCGCCTGAAGCAGGGGTCACTCCCCAGGCCCGAGCCCTGGAGCGGGTGCTGCGCCATCGCCACACGCTGCTCGTGCGCAGCCCTCTCGGGGAGGGGTTTGATCAGCCCTTGCGCGCGGCACTCACCAAGCTGATCGCTGGGACCGCAGTGATGCCGTCTTCAGGGTCAGCCGCAGCTCTGCGCTATCTGCGGGATCGCATCTCTGTGCCCCGCGACATGCCTCTGCACAGCGCCCGGCTACTAAGGCAGGCCCTCGAAAGCACCGCGGCTCTTGCAGGCCAGGACCAACCATCTGCGCTGCCATTTGAGCATCGCTTCGACCAGGATCCCAGGCCATTTGTCGGCTCGGTCACCTGATCGGGGCTTCGCGATCAAGCAAGGTAGGGAGCCCTACCCGATGCGCTGATGGCTGGAGATGGATTCGGAGCGACAGGCTCCTCTGCCACTGGCGGGAAACGCAGCAGCTCCAAACGCAAGCCCCGGCAGTCCAATCATCAGCGCGAACGTTGCCCCCTTGGCCGGGATCCCGGCTTTGAGGCGATCTGTGCCCGCCAAACCTTGGGCTTGGCCCTCTCGGGTCGCCTGACTGAGCAGGCTGTGAAGCGTGCTCACAAGCTCTTGGCTGTTCAGCATCACCCTGACAAAGGCGGTGATCCCGAGATGATGACCAGGCTCAACAGCGCCCGCGATCTGCTTCTCGAACCTGTGATGGAGGCGATTCCGGCCTGATGACCAAGGTTGCTCTGCTCGGTACTGGCCTCCTCGGCTCCGCCATCGGCCACCGCCTGTTGAGCGTGGGTTGTGCGCTCGCGGTTTGGAACAGGGATCCAGCCCGCTGTGCACCGCTGACCTCCGCCGGTGCCGAGCGCTTTGATGATCCTGCCCAGGCCATAGCGGGTGCCAGCACGGTGATCACCGTGCTTCGGGATGGACCAATCACTGCGGAGGTGGTGGCAGCGTTGGGCGGTTTGGATCGGTGCTGTGTGATGCCCATGGGCACCATGGGCATCAGCGAGAGTGTGGCTCTCGAGGCCCAGGTGCAGGCGCAGGGCGGTGTTTATCTTGAGGCTCCAGTCCTGGGGAGCCGACCTGAGGCATTGGCAGGGACGCTGCTGGTGATGGCAGGCGGTGATCAGGGGGTGTTTGATCAGCAGTACGCACTGCTCAAGCATCTTGCTTTGGAGCCGAAGCGGATGGGTGCCGTGGGAACCGGCGCGGCAGCCAAGTTGGCTCTCAACCAATTGATTGCCAGCCTCACCCACGGCTACTCGCTGGCATTGCGGTTGATTCAGGCCTCTGGCCTGGATGTGGATAGCTTCATGGATGTGCTGCGGCCATCCGCGCTCTACGCGCCCACGGTGGACAAAAAGCTCAAGCGGATGCTGACGCATGACTACAGCGATCCCAATTTCAGCACCAGCCTTCTGCGCAAGGACTTGAACCTGTTTCTGCGCGAGGCAGGCCTGGCTGGGGTGGACGCCGGAGGTCTGCAAAGCCTGGCCGATTTGCTGATGCGCGCAGAGGGCACGGATCTGGACACTGGTGATTACAGCGCCCTTCATGAGCTCACGGCTCCTGAGCCAACGCTCAGCTGAGGTACCAGCGGATGAGCGCCATCACCTGACCAGCAGGGCCATACCCGGTGATCCATTCACCGATCACGGCCGCGGCGAAACCCACCATGGCGGTGCGACCATTCAGCCTTTCGACTCCGGCGAGAGCGCTGGTGTTCCAGGGGCGGTTGGTGGTCAGGCCCTCGCCGAACTTTTCAACAGGCTCGTAGCGGTAGCTCGGTTCGGACATGGCTTCAGCACAGAGTGTGCTGGAGCCTATGCAGGGACCACTGATTTATGCATAGGGTTCAACCGGTTATTGCGACGTCATCCGTGGACGCAGAGCGCCTTCGATCCCTGTTCACCAAGCCCTACGGCATGGCAGCACCCACAGAAGCGCAATGGCGTGAGCTGTACGACGAGAACGTGCACTTTCAGGATCCGACGCAGGAGCGCAGTGGCATCAAGGCTTACATCGAGGCTCAGGATGGTCTGATGCGTCGCTGTGATGACGTGTATCTCACGGCCAGTGCCATCGCTGTTGATGGGGATACGGCCTTCATCGAATGGGAGATGGGGCTCAAGATCAAAGGCATCGAGTTCATCTACCCAGGGGCCAGTCGCTTGCGCTTCAACAGCGACGGGAAGGTGTGCGATCACCGCGACTACTTCGATTTTGTGGGGCCGACCTTTGAACCTGTGCCCGTTGTGGGTGGTTTCGTGCGTTGGCTCTACAAGCGGTTCGTGGACTGAAAGCGGCTCAACTTCCAGAAGGCGAGGCTGGTCACAGCTGCGCCGAAGCCCAGGAACAAAGTGAGAAACATTTCACTGCTCATGTCAAGCAAGCGACATAGAAGTATGCATACTGGCGGTTTCTGCGTGAAGGTGTGGGGCGGAGCGGGTCTTTGCCTGGGTATTTCTGCTCAAAGATGGACAAAACATCTGCCGAGCTCGCGGGCTCGCGGCTTAAGTCGTTACATTTCCTAAACTTACCGACATCGCAGTGCTCAGAACGATTCTCTCCAAGCCATTGCTCTCCGATGTGGGCCTGCTTGTGCTTCGTGTTTTCACCGGCACGCTTCTGATTCATCACGGTTACGAGAAGCTCGCCAATATTGAAAATTTCGCTGACGCCTTCGTGCGTCCGCTTCACCTTCCCTTCCCCATCGTTCTCTCCTACATCGCAGCGTTCTCTGAGATCGGCGGCAGTTGGCTTCTGATCACAGGACTGCTCACTCGATTCGGAGCTCTGGCAATTCTTGGAACGATCACGGTGGCGATCTACCACGCAGTGATCACCGCTGGTTTCAACATCTACCTGCTGGAGCTTCTCGGCCTTTACTTCGCTGCCGCCGCTGCCGTCCTCGCCGTTGGTCCAGGTTGTTTCGCCATTGATGAGCTGATTGTTCGTCGTTTCAATCCCGAGACGGCCAAGCAGTCTGAATCCGCTGATGATGCCTATGTCTCCAATGGCACCATCAGCCAGGGCGCTGAGGCCTGAATTTTCTTCCAAGTTGAAGAAACAAATTCGATTGGATTGAAGCTCTAGCTTCAGTCCAATTTTTTTTGGTTGGACTCATGGACTTGATGACTGCGCCCACGATCAGTTTGCTGATCTTTGGTGCTTTCTTTGCTGCACTGCAGATCTGGTGGATTGGCTCACTGATGATGAGAAACCGACGGCGTTCCGGCGAGAGGCCCCTCACGACCTCTCAGTTCCGCCGAGATCTTGAACGCATCTTCAAGAACAACGCTTGAGCAGACCCCGCTTCAATAGCTCGACTGAGGCAGGGTGAATCCTGATTGCATGTGCTGGACATCAAGCATGACCCAGGTGAGCCACACCAAAAGGGCCACTACTCCCGATCCCGCGGCGAAACGTCCCAGATTGCGGATCAGAAGTTCGAAGACGCTGACTTCCTTCATTGAATCCGATCGTGTGCCCACATCTTGCTTGATCGTGGTCTGATGTGCGGACGCTTTGCTCTCTCGATTCCGGCGTCGGACTTGCCGTTGCCGTTGCGCCAGCGCTTGGATCCAGCACACCAGAATCGCTATGCACCTCGCGACCTGATTGGCCCGGGGGAACCTCTGCTGGTCTTGCGCAGGGAGGACAAGGACGCCTCTGCTGCTCTGATGCTCTGGGGTTTGATTCCAGGCTGGACCAAGGACCCCCTGAGCGGACCGCGACCCTTCAATGCCCGAGTGGAAACCCTGGATGACAAGGCCATGTTCCGGGGAGCCTGGCGTCACCGGCGTTGTTTGATTCCAGCCAGCTGTTTCTTTGAAAAGGGCTGGCGGATTCGCCGAGCCGACCATCAACCGTTCTGGCTGGCAGGCCTCTGGGAGCGCTGGCTTGGTGCGGATGGCAGCGAAATCGAGAGTGTCACGATTCTCACCACCACCCCCAATGCCTTGATCCGACCCCTGCACCCGCGCATGCCGGTGGTGATCCCGGATGGGCTCGAGGATGGATGGATGGCGGCTGTTGACGGAGCGGGCCTAAGGGCTTTGCAGCCTTTACTGGATGCTTGGGATCCCACGGGTTGGATCAGGGATCGGCCTGGTGACAGCGAGCAGCTGTCGTTGTTTGAAAGGGCCTAGTCGTGTTGCAAGACACCGTTGCCAACCCTTGCTGCCCTTAAGTTTCTGACGCAGAGACTCAAAGAATCATGCAGCTCTATTTCGTTGTGGGCACCATCCCCGATATCGACAGCCAGCTTGATGTGTACAGGGAATTCATCAACTATTTCGAAGGGGGTTGTCAGAACGACTGCTTTGAAGGCTTTGAATTGATTCAGCGCGCTCATCTGCCTGGGCAAGGTCAGGTGGTGGCTCTGATGAAGGCCCGCGGCACGGAGGAACTCTTCCGCCATCTCGCTCCCTGGCGTGCCCAGTTCGGCGTGGAGATGGAGATCACCCCCGCCATCAGTGATGCCGAGGTGGTGGCCAGTCACAAAGTTCTGTTCGCATCGATGGAGGACTGAATTCAATCGTTGCCCGTTTGGGCCCCTGTCGCCGGGGACTCCAGGAAGCGTTGGCGCCAGCTGCGCTCCTGGTCTTCGGCTGCAGGCGTCCGCTCCTGGGGAAACCTTTGGAGGAAGTCCTTGTCCTGGCAAGGTTGATAAGGCCCTTGCTTCAGCTCGAAAATCACAGAGTCGCGCTCCAGAGCCACCAAGCTGTGGAACTGACCTTCGGCCACTTCCACCCCTCGGACTGGCCCGGATGCTGAGAGCGTCTCCGTTTGAACGATCTCCCCCTCCGGGCTGAAGATCAGCAGGCCGATCATTCCCTGCAAAACAAGGAAGCACTCGAACCCTGCTCCCTCTCGATCGCGTTGATGACGATGGGGACGCACGTAGGTACCGGGTTGCAGCACGTTGAGAAAGCGCTGCACCGGCTCAGCCTCCTGGTGGAAGTTGTGATTGCAGCGTTGCCTCGGTCGCTGGTCGGCTTCCGCCGCCAGTGCGTTGAACAGCGTTTGATCAATGCGCTGAAGCGCAGGTCGATTCATTGACGTTGCTCCCGCAGGCGGCGCATCGAATTTCTTGGCATCCTCCTGTTCTCTCGAAGGGAAGGCATGACATCGTCCGGATGACGTGCGCGGGGATGAATGCTGATCAGGACGATGCCGATCAACAGCAAAAGAATCACTGCGCCAGCACGGAAGATCCGAAACATCAGTGACCGCTGATCAACGCCTTGATCAGTTGATCAATCTTCTGTTGCAGCAGCGTGATCGGATCATCAACGGCATCAACCTCATCGAGATCTTTCACGCGCCAGAAGCGGATCTTCGTTTCCAGGTCAGGAAACAGCTCCTGCACCATCGGCCTGTGGGCATCGGCGTCGACGGCCACCACCACATCGGCCTGTTCCACATCGTGTCGGCTGACCTGACGGGGCATCGCCAGTTGGGTTGGATTCACGGCAACGCCACGGTGTTGCAAGGCCGCCTGCGCCTCCTTGGCGATGGCGCCGACGTTGCCGCTGTCGGCTCTCACGTTCAAGCCAGCGGAGACAGCGTGAACGTCATCACATCGGCCCTGAAGAGCGATCTGATGGTTGAACCAGAGTTCCGAAAAGCGGCTCCGGAAATAATTTCCAGTGCAGAGAAAGAGAACGGTTTGCATTGCCGCGGTCAGGACGCAGGGTCTTGAGGCGCTGCACCCACCACACTCTGCTCTAAAGGCAGGAGGTCATCGTCATCCGTTGCCCGACTGCGAACCGGTGCACTGAATCCTCGGGCGCGGGCATTTTTGACCTCAAACGGGCCCGGTGTGCCGGTGGGCACGGCCAGTCGCAGAGCGAACGGGTGCTCGCCAGGCTCCACATCACCAATGGAACCCACCCGGGTGCGGTTTTGAAGAACAGGTTCACCACTGCGGTCGAGGATCCTGGCGTACACGTCGGTATCGACGACGGCACGCCGTCCACTGTTGTTCACCATGCCGGTGAGCACATAGCAGCTGGCCCCTTCCGGACTGGTGATCGTGGGTCTGCTGGAGGCTGCGGGACTGGGCTGGGCTCCTGGATCCAAGGCATCACAGGGAGCGAGCGCGACGCCCGTTAGGGGAAGATCGGCGGCGAAAACAGGTTGCGCCACAAGCATCAGCAGGGCAATCACCCCGGCAATCAAACTGTTGCGCATGGTTCAGTGCTGCAGGTTTGAAACGGTGTTGGTGAGCTCGGCCACATCGGAAAGACCATTCACATCGAACCAGGGAGCCGTGGCCCAGTCGAATCCCTCCCCGAAGGTGTTGTCTGGAGCTGTGATGTACCAATGGCAGTTCACATCGGGAACATCAACAGCGCACTGGGACCAGTCGTTCTGCCACTGAGGAACCTGCACCCACATCACTGCGGCGAAGAGCAAGGAGAGGAGGCTTCTCAGCACGGGACCCAGACAGGATGGCTGGACGCTACCAGGGTTCTGATGGGCTTGCGAGCACTGTGGCTTTCCTCTCGCTAGGACGTGGGAAGTGATTCGTCTTCGACGCCACCCCCGCATGCAAAGTCCATCGCCGATGCGTTCTGTCAACTCCGGAGGTCCGGAGGGGGGCTTGGTGGCCATCGTGGCCCTTGTGCTGGCTGGATTGCTGCTGCTGGCGCAATCGTTGTTCGTCGTTCCTGCAGGTGAAGTGGCCGTGATCACCACCCTGGGCAAGGTGAGCGGGACGCCACGGCAACCGGGCCTCAATGTGAAAGCACCTTTGGTTCAGCAGGTATGGCCCTTCAGCATTCGCACCCAGGTGCGGCCTGAGAATTTCGCCACGCTCACCAAAGATCTCCAAGTCATCCAGGCCACAGCCACCATCAAGTACGCCTTGCGTCCCGATGAAGCCGGCAGGGTTTACAGCACGATCGCCAGCAGCGACCGTGATGTGTATCCGCGGATTATCCAGCCATCGCTCCTTAAAGCACTCAAGTCGGTGTTTTCGCAGTACGAGCTGGTCACGATCGCGTCGGAGTGGAACGACATCTCTGCCCTGGTGGCCAGCACCGTGGCTGAAGAGCTGGATCAGTTCGATTACGTGAAAGTGGTGGGTCTGGATCTCACCGGTCTTGAGATTGCCGAGGAATACCGGGCGGCGATTGAGCAGAAGCAGATCGCTGAACAGCAGCTTCTGCGGGCTCAGACCGAGGTGAAGATCGCTGAGCAGGAGGCCCTCCGCTACGACACGCTGAACAAGAGCCTCGATGACCAGGTGCTCTACAAGCTCTTCCTCGACAAGTGGGATGGTCAGACCGAGGTGGTCCCAGGCTTGCCAGGAACTGCAGGCGGCACGCCGCCGGTGATTGTTGGGCGGCGATGAACCGGTCGTTCAGCATGAATCGTCTTGATCCCAGGCTGATCGTTCCACCGGTCATCAGCAATGTGTTTCCAGGGCGCCGTCTCGCGCTTTGGTTGTTTGCTCCCCTGGTGTTGGTGACGCTCTGGCGCAGTCAGCATCATTTGCTGGCTGCTGATGGTGGTGCGCAGTCGATCGCTCATATTCCTCTCGACGGCTATTCCGATCCTGCGGCAGCCACGATCGTGGGTGTGTTTGCTCTCTGGGGACTCAGCCAGCTGATCCTGGCGTTTCTGCAACTGCTGGCTCTGTTGCGCTACCGGGCCATGATTCCTTTGTTCTATCTGCTGACGTTGATCGAATACAGCGTGAGAGCCACTTACATCCCGGCGTGGCGTCCAATCCCCACCAGCGCCACAGCACCGGGGGCTCTGATCAATGTCCCTATCGCCGTCGCTTCTCTGCTGCTGTTGCTTCTCAGCATCTGGCCCCGGCGGGAGGTGCGCGCATGACCCAGCGCACGGCCACCGGCCTGGTTCTGGTGCTCCTGGTGGGTTTGATCACCCATTGCGCATCCCAAATGCGCACACGCGTCCGCTACCGGGTGCTGCCTCAGCAGCAGCCCGGCAGGCTTCTGCCGGTTCCCGTCAGGCATCCGCCCTCCAAGCCTGGCTTGCTTCTCTGAGTTTGGATCGCTGCGGCCGTCTGTAACGGCACGTTGACAGGAGCCACGCCAGAGAAAAGCGCGCGCCTACAACGGGTGAGTCCCTGGATGAGACCACGATGGAGATCAGTTTTGGCAGGGACCTGGCCCGTTCGCTTGCTCTGATGCTTCTGGAATTGCGGGCTGAACTCGATGAGTTCGCTTACCAGGTTGAACACCATCCCGACGCTGCGCCGACGGCTGTGGAGCGTTGCCTGACGTCTCAGGCGCCTCGGTAGTCAGGATCGAGAGGAAGGCCCTTCAACCCCAAGGCGATCTGACGAGCTGCCAGCAGCCCCGGGTAAAGAAGATTGGCGCGCCGGGTGTCACTGAACACGCCATGAAGAATGCGCAGCAGCGGGTCGCTTGGTGTGAGGTTCTGGCAAAGCATGGCGATGGCTTCGCTGCCATGCCAAATCTGCTCGCCGTCCATCAGCACGGCGCCATTGCTGATGTTGTAGCCACGCGTCCTGAGCATGGATCTGAGTTCATGATCGCTGCGGCCGTCGCGAATCACGAGGTCTGGAATCCCCCCAAGCAACTCACTGCGGAGAGCGAAATGCCGGCAGAACGGGCAGCCGCCGTCGTAAACGAGTGTGAGAGCCATGGCGCGCATTCTGGCGTGCTTAGGGAGTTTTCAGCCGCTGCTCAGCCAATTTTCAGTGCCGTTTTTGTAGGGACGATCGAGGCTCAAGCCACGGGGGACGCACCCATCCCCGCACTGTTCGGGAGCTTCTCATGACTGACTACGAAGTTCATCTACGCCGTTACGGCGGTGCCATGCATGGCCCAATGATCATCAGGCTGGAAGCGGAAGACCCCGTGCAAGCCCAGCGCGCCGCCCGCGATCTCTGCCCTGGTGCGGTCGTGACGCGGGTTGAGCCGACCTACTCCATGCGCTGAGGGGACCATTGCACTCTGAACGGTAGGTTGACCTCATTACACCAATCGGATCGCACGTCCCTGGAATGGCAGACAAGGAACTCCTCAGAGAAGTGGCGCTTGAGCTCTGGAGCTCAGTGAAGAAGCTGCGCCCAGGTCTGCCACGGGAATCACGCCTGGAACTCACCCTCAAGGCGTTGATGGTGATCGGGGATCTCAGTGATCAGATTCAGGCTGCGGTGGTGGTGGGGCTGATTGCCGAACAGGAGCCCCCTGACAGTGAGCCTGAAGGACAGGATGTCACCCTCAAGGAAGAGAGTTCAGCAAAGGCCGGTTCGGACGTTGAGCAAACTCCGGACGGACGCCGGGTGGTGCGCCGTCGCTCCAGGTCCGCAGGCTGAACGCGGCCCATCGTTAGGACGCAGACCTCGACGACAACGATGCCAGTGAGGCTTCGCCCCGGCGGTTGATGGCCTGGGCGAATTCGGTCCATTGGCCCTGCCCCCAGTAGCGGAAGCAACTGGTTTCCAGCAGCAACACGTGCAGTAAGGCCTGTCGATAGGCAGAACTGGCGGTCACCGATGGATCCGCAGCAACGGCCGCGTCGAAGTGCTGATGGAAGCGTGCGCTCAAGGCCTGCATCGGATCCAGCACATTGCTGTAGCCATCCACCCAGCTGAGATTGTTGGTCCAGGAGGCACCCTGCATCGAAAACCCATCCCCAAGGGATGTGAGTTTCTCGATTGCTGCGGTGATGGCGTCCGGGTGAATCGCATCACCCACGTCCTCCCACACTCTGTGCTGGTGCACAGCCTGAATCCGGGGAAAGTGGCGCTCTTCCACCCCGATGGATTCGAGATGCGCCAGATACTCGGAGCCATTGAGCGCTGCGACGTTGCCTTCCCCATCCCGAACGCGGCGGTTGGCCTGACGGAACGCCTCAGGAAACTCGTTCATCATCACGCCGCCATTCTCCCCATCGGCGATCTGGCTCACCAGTGATGGCACGGTTCTGCCATGGAGCTGCTGCGCTTCCAGACCCATCGCCTCGTAACACGGCTGCATCTGGCCCACCAGCTTGGTGTCGGATCCCTGGGTTTTGATCAGCACCGTGATGCTGACCTCATCGCCGCGGGAGTTCCTGGCCATGAGCTGATTGGGGAGGTACCGCTGGGCACTCGCGAGGGGGGTTCCGTCGCATCGCTCCACGCTGTGCTCCTGCACCAACATCCAGCGATAACCGGAGTCCTTCAACGCCTTCACAAGAGCAAACAGGGTGTCGGGGTGATTGGGGAGGTGCATCTCCGGCAGGGAGAACCCCTGCACGCGCTGCAACGCTTCGTTGCCGAAAAGATCAGCGAATTGATGGTGCCAGGCACTGATCTGCAAGGCGAGATCAGGGATCGGGGTGGAGGGTGCCACGGCATGGCTCCAGAACGTGCCGAGCCACTCCACATGGTTTTGCATCTGCTGATCACAGGCGAGGTAGCGCAAGGCCTCTGTGATGTCATCACGGCCCATCTGCACCACACCCCAGAGCAGATTGCCGGAGTAATCCAGCATGATTTTGGGGTTGCAGCCCTCGTTGATCAGATCGGGGATCAGGGTCGCCATGCGCCGGTAGCACTGGGCGAAAGGCTCGGCGTTGTGATTGTCCCCCTCTCCTGGACGATCGAACATGTACTGGAGGTGGGAGATCAGCGCCCCATTCACTCCTGCTGGCACGGTGGGCTGATGCATGTGCAGGGCACAAGCGAAAGCGGCCTGCTGGTTGTCCAGCGTGCTGCTCGGCAATGCCATCCATCGCCTGGGACGATTCAGCCTGAGGGACTGGATGGCCTGTTCTCGCCCGGCGATTGGGGGGAATTGGTGTGGGTCCATGGCGCTTGGCTGCTGGGTGCGGATCTCGATCGTTCAGGCGGTGCTTAGGCTCCCTGCACCTGTGTGCATTCCATTGCTAACCCTCCATTGAAGGCAATGGGAGAACGTCAACCAATGCACGGGATGCGGTTCGGGTCAATGCTGTTCCTGGTCAGCCTGCTGGGCCTGCAGGGTGTGGCCACGCGCCATGGCTTGGCGGGTCACCATCATCATGGCGGCGGCCATCACCACGGGGGTGGTCACCATCACGGAGGTGGTCACCATCACGGAGGCAGCCACCATCACGGCGGGGGCCATCATCACGGCGGCAGTCGCGATTACCACTACCACTACCACCACCGCTACAGCAACGGCTACTGGTACGGCCATCACGGGCGTTGGTATGGCCCCGGGTATGCCAACCGTTGGAGTTGGAATACCTTCGGTGCCCTTGCTGGTGCTGCTGTGATTGGTGGCCTGGTGAGTCGTGCCTTCGAGGCCAGCAGCCCAACGATCGCTGTGCCCGATAGTTCATATGCGCTGAATTACGACAGCGTTCGCGCTGACGGCAATGTGATCACCTTCAAGGTGGATGGTGCTCCAATGCGAGCCGACTGCAGCAGCGGAACGCTCAATGGCCATCCCCCGGAGAGTCGCGGAGAGGCGCAATTGGTGAATGCGGTCTGCACGGTTGCCTTCGGGGTTTGAGCTGGAGGGCAACGCTTAGGCCACTTCCGGTGCCCAGCCAGCCTGGCGATGCCAGCTGGGAGCCCATTGCAGGCAGTGGTGGGTGAGGTGTGAGCCCTGGGGAAGTTGCTGATGTTGCCGCTCGCAGCCCAGCAGTGTGCGTCCCTGCAGGTCAGAGCCGTAGCGGAAGTGTTGGCACGTCATGCAAACGCTTGACCCGCGACTGGGCTGCAACTCGTTGACGCTGAGAACACTCCAGGACTCCATCACTCGACGGCGCAGTACATCTGTACTAGCCAAGGTGAGGGTTTTGGTCAAGAAATGGAAAGCAATGGAGCTGTCGCTTCAGAAGGGGCCGATGCTCGTTCCATGGGAATCCTTCACTGCCCGCTTTGTTTTGGCCTCGCGCTGCTCTCGGCGCTGCGCTTTCTTGCTCATGCCGTGATGCTGGTGCAGCTTGAACTCAGCCGGGACGAGCGATTCGCGCATCCGGCCGAGCTTCTGGGCACCGTGTTTGAGCTCTGAAGGGAGCTGAATCAAGCGTTGCAGGTGCATCCGCAGGACCCGTTGCCGTGGCAGGGTTCCTGGTTTTTGTGTCCGCTGGCGCAGGCCTCTGAGCAGAACGCACTGCCATCGCGGAGAACAGCGTCACCTTCGGACACGGTGCAGACGCAATCGGGGCATGCGCAGGGAGTTGTTAACGGTGCCATCGCGTGACTCCTGAGGAAAGGGATAATTCCGTCTTACGCCTCCTGAAATGGGACTGCAAGGGGGGATCCGTACATCCGGATTGCTGGGTTCAGCGGCGGCTGGAGGCAAGAAAGCCCTTGATGTAGTCCAGGCCCCAGTCGAGGGTGTGCACGGGCAGTTCGTAGCAGTCGTTGAAGAGGCGGCGTTTGGCTTGCTCGAGCCGGGCCAGGCCAATGGCCTGGAGGTTGGCGCTGGATGCAAGGAAAAATTCTTCCCGTGCCGCCGGGTCATTGCGCTTCATGCCGTTCACGTACAGCGTGCGGACGTCCTGGAAGAGGTCAGCCGTTTCTTCGTTGAAGCGGATGACCTCATCGCCAAGGGGGATTTCCATGGTTTTGATGCAGTGCATCGAAAAGGCCATGGCTTCACGCGTTTCCTCGGGGGAGAGGGCGTCGTCGTGGCCATCGCGGAACTGGTGCTGAATCACCCCGTTGCTGCACTCGAGCAAGCGGAGAACCGCGAGCTTCTCAAGCTCGATGTCGGGAAGTTGGCTGAAGAGGCTGTGCCAGTTGCGTCGTTTCATTGCTCTGCGATCACCCAGGCGGTAGCGGCGCGCTGGCGCATGTAGAGGTCGGCCAGCTCGCGAGCGAGGGAACGCAACTCTTGAACGTTGTCGGTGGCGTCGATGGTGCGCTTGAGCGACTCGACCTCGAATTTTTGGCTGAGGGACAGCTGCATGGAACAGCGCTCGGTTGCCCCCAGCTTAAAAAAAGTTCACGAACGTTGGTTGTCGCGTTCGCTGCCAAAAGTGAGGCTGTTTCCGCAGTGCGCTTCGGCGCCTGCCAGGATGTAACAAATTCGTTACATCGCAGCGATGACCGTCGGCGAGCTTTTCCTTGAATCCTTGTCCACGGGGGTGATTACGGAAGATGAGATGCAGTGGCTCACTGCGCATCAACAGGGGTTCTCCCGCACGGAAGAAGCTGCCGCCGTGCGCCTGGGTCGGCTCGTGGATGAGGGGATCGTGAACCTGGGCTGCCGGGTGTCAGGCCGCTTGCTCCAGCACCGCGTCGTTCGCGACCACTGGATCGAGCCGCTGGGTCGCCGTCGAGGGCAAATGCTGTGAGGATGCGGTCTGCAGACTCCAATCTCATGGCGGACTTTCTCAATTGTGTTCGCGTCGTGGTGAAGCAGGGGTGCGAACAGCGCTACCTCGATGCTGTGGAGGCCTGGGCTTCCCCCAGTGGAATGCGTCAGCGCTACCTGGCACGTACAGGTGAGCGCGCCTTCTGCTTCGTGGCTCTCTGGGACAGCAAGGAGTCTCTTGTCGCGGCACGGCCGGAGATGATTGAGCACCTGAATTCAGTCAGGGATCTGCTTGAGGAGCTGACCCCAGAACTGGGCGTCACCGATCCGGTCTCCGGCCCTGTGATCCACTGCACGAACGGCTGAAGCCCCTCACGACTCCGGCGAATCCTCGCGTTCGCGAATTCGCTGCTCGAATCGCCTCACGTGCTGGCGTTTCCTGGCGATGGGTACACCCACCACAAGCGCAAGCACACCCACGAGCAAGAGCGTGGCGAGCAACTGCCCCAGGGTGGCCTCGGGAAACACGCTGGATGACAGCCGGTCCACGGCTTCTTCCACAGCGCTGCCGTTGGTGGTGTTCAGAACCGGTGCCATCGAGACAAACCTCACAGGTGGTCGACAGTGATCAGGGCTTGTTTCAGTTTGGCTGGAATTGATCTGAAGTCCCTTGGCCTGTGATCAAGCGGTCCTGAACCGGTGTGATCAGGGCCTGCACCTGAAGAAACAGAGCCTCACGCAGGCGCCGGCCGCTGGGGTGGCCATCGCGGAGGGCACCACCTGCGTGGCTCACCAAGGCTGCGCGACAGCAGCGCTCCGCCATCGCCAGGGCTGCAGCACGCAGGTTGTGGTGCGCCTTGTCGCTGAGGCTGTCTGGATGGTCGGCGGCGATGTAGCAACGCCTGCGCAGCTCTGAGGCCTCCTCCCCCAAGGTCTGCGCCGTGGTGATCCATCCCTCCGCCCGGCGACGTTGGCCCTGCTTCAGCAGATCGCCGAGAGCAGCCCGGATCAGACCGAAGGCGGCTGGGTTGGCCAAGCGCGTGCGGGCCTGATCGGCCTTTGTCCACGCAGCGATCGGCGTGGTTCCCAGCACCCAGGACGCCGGGATCGGGCAGTGATCCAAGTGAACCGGTCGACTCCAGGTGCCGCCCATGGCCATTAGCTGCAGTGGGGGTTCCGCGGTCAGCCCCCTGGGCAGGGAGGCCTGGGCCTGCTTGTCGAGCAGGAGTGCCAGAACGGAAGCCTCGGGATCCTGGCCGGTGCGCACTTGCAGGGCCACTGCATCGGCCAGATCCCAACCGGTGATCCAGTCGAGCTGGCCCTGCAGCTCCCAACCATCGCTGCACACGGAGGCCACGGGGTTGGCGGGGCCTGGACGGCGCAGGTGTGCAAAGGCTGTGGCACCAACGGCTGTCCCCGTGGCCAGGCGATCCAGCCAGCGCTCTTTGAGCGTTTCGTTTGTCGAGGCCTGCAGTAAGCGCAGAGGCGACTGGTGTTGCGACCAGCAAAACCACACGGCTGTGTCGGCCATGGCCAGCCGCTCCGCCCGTTCCCGCTGCTGCGGAGCTGGCGCCACTGGCCCCAGCCAGCCGATGGCACTGAGCTGATCCAGCACAGAACGGGGCACGCCGCTGCGTTCGTGGTCGGCGGCCGCGGCCGTGATGGTTGAGAGCACGGCGTTCTCCTCCGCGCTGGCGGCGGCATCCGGTGCGTGCGGGCCGAGAGGATCAAGGCCCTGCATCAAGCGGAAAGCCACTGCAGTGACACCCTGCGTTGGCGTGGACCATCGAGTTCCACCAGGATCACGTCCTGGTAGCGCCCCAGCTGCAGGGCTCCATTGCTCACCGCCACCGTTGTTTGATGGCCGAGCAGCAGGGCCTGCAGGTGGGCATGGGCGTTCCGCGGTTCATCGTCGGGAATCCCAGGGCGCAGCTCCAGGTCGTTGTGTTTCCAAGCGGCAGTGGGGGGCGCCAGCTGCCTCAGCCATTGCTGCAGATCCAACAGGAGCCTCTCCTCCAGTTCGTTCACGATCACGGCGGTGGTGGTGTGTTGCGTTGACACCACAACGGCTCCATCGCGTTCGCCATGCACCTGAACAAATCGCTGCAATTCGCCAGTCAGTGATAGGCACTGGAAGGGGGCCTCAGTGCTGAGGTGGAGGAGCTGGGAGGTCATGAATTCATGTTGCCTGTGAATCGATGCCTCGTCTTTGGTTCAAGGGGGCTAAAAATGCGAGCAATGAACACGACCCATGGCCCTTCTTCCCCGCTGGCAGTACATGACCGAGGAGAGCAGGGCGCTTGTGAAGCGCGCAGCGGTGAGCGTGCTGGTGCTGTTCCTGGCGGCGATCCTGCTGCGGGCGCTTTTGCCTTGGGTGTTGTTGGCCTTGATCATCTGGTTTGGTTGGAGCTGGATGAACCGCCGCTGACGGCGTGATGTTTCAAGGCACGAGCGGTGTCACACCTGGATGGTGCCGCTCAGGTAGGGAATCACCCGCCCGCTGATCAGCACCCGCTCACCCTGCAGCGTGCAGCGCAGCGAGCCGCCGCGGGCGGAGAGCTGCCGGGCGGAGAGCACGGTCTTGCCGAGTGCTTCGCACCAGTAAGGGGTGAGGCTGCAGTGGGCCGATCCGGTGACTGGGTCTTCTGGAATACCGCACCCCGGCGCGAAGAATCGACTCACCACGTCCACGTGTTGGCCTGGTGCGGTGACGATCAAGCCTCGGCCCGGGAGGGCGGCCACGCGCTCCGGATCTGGATGCAGGCTGCGAATCGTGTTCTCATCGGCGAACACGGCGATCAGATCCACGCCCTGCAGACAGCTCTTGGGAGTGGCGCCGATGGCTTCCCCCAGCCCTGCTGGTGGCAGGCAAGGGTGGGCCCGCTGCACCGGAAAATCGAGGCAGATTCGGTCGCCCTCGCGCTGAACGCGGAGGGGACCACTGCGGGATTGAAACAGCAAGGTGTCCCGCTGCGGCTCCTGGCGGAACACCACAGCGGCCGCCGCCAGGGTGGCGTGGCCGCAGAGATCCACCTCACAGGTGGGGGTGAACCAGCGAAGTTGATAGCGTCCCCCACCGCCAACAAGAAACGCTGTTTCCGAGAGGTTGTTTTCCGTGGCGATCGCCTGCATCAGCGCGTCTGGCAGCCAGGCGTCCAGGCAACACACGGCGGCGGGATTGCCCTCAAACGGCGCTTCCGCGAAGGCGGCCAGTTGCTCGATCGCAATCCGGGTGCTCATGGCTCGCGCGGTTCCTCTGTGTGGCTTGCAGCCCGAGACCGTTCCACCTGGATGAACACCAGCCAGGCCATTGCTGCCAGGCCTGCACCCAGCCAGTCATTGCGCAGCGCCTCCACCAGAGCTGCGGTGCTGGCGGCAATGCGTAAGGCCCGCAGCAGCAGCTTGAGCAGCGGAGGTCGGGCAGGTGGTTCAACGGTCATTAATCCAGGCCTCGCTGGCGCCATTCAAAGCCTCCTGAGTCGATGGGGCCGCTGCATGGGCAGGATGTGGCTTGGTTGCAGCGGTTTGATGGCAACGGTTCTCGTGACAGGATCCAATCGCGGCATCGGCCTGGAGTACTGCCGTCAGTTGCGTGACCGTGGCTTCGATGTGATTGCCGTGTGCCGGGAGACTTCCCCGGAGCTTCAGGCTCTTGGTGTGCGCATCGAGGCCGGTTTGGATCAGGCGGACCCAGGGATGCCCGCGGAGTTGACTGGCCGTCTTGATGGCCTGCCTCTGCACTGGGTGATTCTCAATGCCGGAATCCTGGAGTCGATCGGCTTCGATCTGCTGGATGAGGCCTCCATCCGCCGTCAGTTCGAGGTGAATGCTCTCGCCCCGTTGCGGCTGGTGCGGGCGCTGGCGGCACAGATTCCCAGTGGCGGCAAGCTGGCGTTGATGAGCAGCCGCATGGCCTCCATCGACGACAACACCTCCGGTGGCTCCTACGGCTACCGCATGTCGAAGGCGGCGCTCAACAGCGCTGGCAAGTCGTTGGCCCATGACCTGCGATCGCGGGGCATCGCCGTGGCCATCCTGCATCCAGGGCTGGTGAGCACGCGCATGATCGGCTTCAATCCCAAGGGCATCAGTCCGGAGCAAGCCGTGAGCGGTTTGCTCGCGCGCATGGATGCGCTCAATCTCGACAGCAGCGGCACCTTCTGGCACGCCAATGGTGAGGTGCTTCCTTGGTAAGCAGGGAGCGCCGTTGATGGGGTTCGATCCGCGCCACTGGTCGCCGCAGCGTGCGACGACGTCCTGGGAGAGCTCAGCGTCTGGTCAGCGGGTGACCAGCAATGTGGAGGCACTTCTGCGCGAGAATGATGCCCTGCGCCGCGAAGTGAAGCGTCTGCAGCAGGAGCTCGAGCGCGTGCGTCGTGCCCAGTGGCAGCAGCCCTCAGCCCAGGTTCCTGCACGCATCACTGCGGAGCAGGTTCAAGCCTGGAGTGCGGCCTTGGCCAGGCAGCCGGGATGGAGTCAGCTGCGTCAGAGTGCACTTGAGGGGCTGATCGACCAGCTCAATCGCAATAGTTTTCCGTCTCGCCTGAGCCTGCAGCAGCGATTGGATCGTTTGGTGAGCGGTTTGGGGACCGATCTGCTCGCTGCAGTTGGACCCAGAACAACCAAAAAAACGGTTGCCGTGATGGCTGCTTTCGCGCTCTATGGCGTGCGCGCCAGCGAATGGCTTGATGAGGATCCGGCCCGGGTTGTGAGCGAGCTTCGTCAGCGCCAGACCCAGGCCAGTCGTCGCCAGACCCGGCGCACCCGCAGTGACCGGCGCACAACGGATCGCGAACCTGCAGCTGCTTCAGGGAGCGCAGAGGAGGCGGCGCTGGCGGTGTTGGGCTTAAGGGTGGGTGCAACCCAGGAGCAGATCAAGCAGGCCTTCCGTCGCCTGGTGAAGCGCCATCATCCAGATGTGGGTGGATCGGCGAGTGCTTTTCGCCGTGTGACTGAGGCCTATCAGCAGCTGGTGGACTGAAGCCAGCTGTGCACGCAGGCCACGCAAGCGGCACTGGATTCGTAGGGCAACACGTTGCGGCCATCGAGTGTGACGATGGCCGCGTTTGGAAGCTTGCGGCGGTAGGTGTCCAGGCGTTCTGCGACATCGTCCCAGCTGCGGGAGCGGCCGATGCCTGTGGCCGATTGGCCGAACACCACCTGCACTGGAATGGTGAGGCCTGTGAACTGGGGCTCCCAGTTGCGTCGCCAGAAACCGGCCAGAAAGGAGAACACGGCCCAACGGGTCTCCATGGCTCGCGCGCCGGTCTGCAACGTCTCCAACCATTCGTCGTCGACCGCGTCCGGCTCGGCGAAGAGGTTCTTGCGCGAGAAGGATGCGAGGAAACCGCGGCGGCGGGCATAGCGATAGAACAAATCGCCTAGCGGACCACGGAACAGCAGCGTCCACAGCTGCTGGGCTCGCTTCTGCGGGAACGGTTCCGACAGCACGCGCCAGCCCGGTGGGCTGATGGCCACCAGCGCAGCCACCAACTCAGGCGCTTGGTTCTGGAGAGCCAGGGCAATGGGCAGGGATGCCCCCTGGGAGATGAGCACAACGGGCTCAGCTCCGCGGTTCCTCAGGCTGGTGATCAGCGGTTGCGCCCAATCGTGAGGGGTGAGTGGCTGCAGCGGGCAGGGAGCCTTGCCGCAACCGAGGAGATCGGGTGCCAGGAGCGTGCGTTCCGGCTCCAGGGTTGTCCAGTGTCGGATGAACCGATCCCAGAAGCAGCTGGAGAGCCCAACGCCGATGGGGTGGATCAGCAGCAGCGGGGGTGCGCTACCCAGGGCGCTGCTCCTGCTGGCGCAGGGTTTCGTAGGCCTGCCAGAGACCGTTCACTTCTGCGCAATGGGAGTCGCGGTCGCAGACGCGGTAGCGGCCATTGCCGACGGCATCGATGGTGGATCCGCGGGAGGTGGCACAAATGCGGCTGACAAACGCCATGGGCTTGAAGCGAATGGAACCGGTTTACGCGTTGGCCTGATTCTTCCTCCAGGGAAATTTCATTTCGACATCACTCCAGGGAACGAAAAATTTCGCGGGTGGGGGTGATCGGCTGCTGGCGACGCGGTTCACAATGGATTCAACGCTTCTGCTTGAGATGTCCAACGCCCGCGACATGATCAATGCTCATCTGTTCCCGGTGCTGGGCCTGATCGCCACAGCCAGTTCGGTGTCGATTGCACTGTCGTTGCGGCCGATTGCAGAACAATCCACCCGTTGGAACACCTGCTACAGCGACAGCCTGGCCTGGTATGAAGCCAATAAGCCTGATTGGACGATTCAGGACAAGGAGGTGTTCGCTTCCAATTTCTGCAACGGTGGTGTGCCCGTGAAGCCCGGAGCTGGGTTTCAGTTGGCACGCTGAGTTCAATTACACCCGGCTGTATCCCAGTTGGGTTTCAAAAATCTTCAGGGGAAGACCGAAGGACTGCATCAAGGTGCGGCATTCGTCTCCCACCGTTCCGTAGACCTCCACCCTGAAGTCGTCGCCGAGTTCGGCGTGTTTCTGCAGATACTCCTGAACCGGAGGATTCGACACGTGGGCGGCAAAGGCGGCGTCGTTGGCATATAGCTCTGACCACACAAAGGCCTGTGGGTCGTCGGGATCCTGATCAAAGGTGTGATGGAGCATTCCCGGTTCGCTGGCCTGCACTGCTGCGTCGGTGGCTCGTGCCAGCTCGAGATAGGCCTCCACACAGTCGGGTTTCACGTGAATGCGTGCCAGCAGCATGAATGGCGTGTTCTTGTCGAAGCTGGCCATGGCTTGAATACGGAGACTTCGATCATCGCCTGATTTTGTGTTTCAGGTCTGTGGTCCAAACTGCTCGCGCCGTTGTTCACGCTCAGACCGATGCTGCATCGAGTGCTTTCCTCCTTGGCTGTGTGTTCGATCACGGCTGCTGCCGTCTGCGGTTGTACCGGCGGGTCCCAGCCGGCCAGCAAAGCTCAGAAAGCAGCGTCTGCCCCTGGTGAGGTTCAGATCGAGGAGGTGTTCAGCGGCAGTGAATCGCTCAATGGCACTCCGTTGCAGTACCCCGCCGGTAACCCGGAACTGCGTCTGTTCCGGGTGGAGATTCCGGTGGGCGGCAAGATCCCTCTGCATACCCACCCCGCACCGATGTTGGTGTACGTGCAGGGCGAGAATTCCGGTGATCTGCTCAACACCCGGGTGCAACCCGATGGATCCAAAGTGAGCAGTGTGTTCAAGCCCGGGGAGGCTTTCATCGAGGGGATGTCAGAACCCCATTACGTGGAGAACGAGGGCAATCAGCCCACGGTGGTTTGGGTGATGGTGGCGTCCGTGGAAGGTCTCCCAACAACGGAATGGATGCAGTGATCGCCTGCTGATGGAGAACGGTTCTGTCAGCGCTTGCGGCCGAGCACCGTGCGCTTCACGACGCCGTCTTCCTTCTGATAAAGCACCAGGTCGTCTTTCTCGAGGGTGTAGTAACGCCGAACGCCATCGGTGCGGTATTCGCGGTTGAAGGGCACCACCCAGGAGGTGCCCATCGCCAACACGTAGATGAGTTCCGACTGATCGGCGCTGAGGCAGAAGCGCACCTTCTGGTCCTTGTACAGCCCCACATCGCTCACAAAAGGCGCCTGGAAGTAGTCGCACGAGTGGGCCCGCTGGTATTCCTGCTTGATGTTCGCCAGAGCCTGTTCAGGCACGACTGCGCCGAGCAGCAGGGTCCCGAGCAGGGCGGGGAGGAAGGGTGATCGCCCCATGGCATTGACAGTGCAAGGGATCTGCGCCTTTGTAGCGGCTTCTGCCGCTGCCTGCAGTGAGGCAGGGCCGGGTTCTAGTGTTCCAACCGCTACAGAACCGGTTGGTCCGTTTCTCTGATCGAGATGTTCAATTCCCTGGCTCCCTCCAAGGCGCTCGACTTCCTGGGCCGGCTGTGTCTGGCAGCGGTGTTCGTGAAAGCCCTCCCGAGCAAGTTCAGTGGCTTTGCCGCCACAGTTGCCTTGATCGCCTCGAAGGGGATTGCCGAGCCCCTGGCTGGAGTGCTGCTGGTGGCAGCGATTGTGATTCTGATTGCTGGCTCGTTACTGCTGGTGTTTGGCACAAACACTCGTCTGGGTGCCTCGTTGCTGCTGGTGTTTCTCGTTCCCACCACGTTGATCTTTCACACCTTTCCGGTGGATGCCAGCTTCTTCATGAACCTGGCCCTGATCGGCGCTTTGGTGCTGGCGATCACACGTTCCACCGGAGCTGCCGTTCCCAACTTCCGCGATGTTCGGGTCCGGGACGGCATGAAGGCGCTGCGTCGCTGACGCAGGCTGATGACCATTCCGTTTGGCGAGCCCGAACCCAGCGATGGCCTGCTCAGCAAGTCGGTGGCATCAACGCGTTTGCGTGCCTGGTTGCAGGCCCGATTGCGGCAGTTGGCGGCTGCCCAGCGCATCCAGGATGCAAGGGCTCTGCGTAGTGAATTCCTGATCGAGTGAGCCCCCGGCGCTTCAGGGCAGGGCCAGGGCTGTTCCTTCCCGCCGAGGGTCGGCGGCTCCATGCCAGCGGTCGCCGATGCGTTGCAGCAAGCCGATGCCGCTGCCCAGGGTCTGGGAGCGCAACTTGCGCCCGGGGACGTTGAGTTGATTGGGATTGATGGGCCAGGGAAGCGGTGGGTCCTTTTCGATCACGAGGCTGTCTCCCTGGGGGGACAGCAGGGGCAGGCCCACCGATCGCTTCGGAGGTTCCGCCCATTGCAGTGCGGCCAGCAGCACCCGGCTGATGAAGTGCGGGATCCGCTTTCCCCCCGGGCTGCCCAGGGCCAGGACCGGTTGCTGGTTGTTGAAGACGATCGTTGGCGCCATCGACGACACTGGCCGGCGCCCTGGCCGGCGGCGGTTGGCTACGGCGAGCCCCCCGACCACGGGTCGCCAGTCGAAGTCGGTGAGCTGGTTGTTCATCACCATGCCCTCCACCAGATTGCGACTGCCGAACACGGTTTCCACCGTTGTGGTGTAACTGGCGATGTTGCCTGCACCGTCCACGATCGTGACGTGGGAGGTGCCCAGCTCCGGGCCGGGCCCAGGGCGACCGAAGGGGAACCGCTTCAATCCTGGGGGCAGACCGGGCTGCGGCAGGCGTCCGGGTGAGGCCTGCATGGCCTGGGCACGGGCCTGCACATAACTCGGATTCAGCAGTCCCTGGGTGGGAACAGAGCCATCAATCGGATCGTGCACCCAGTAGAGGCGATCGGCATCGGCCCAGGATTCCGCCAGGGCCAGATCGCGCCAGCTCTGTGGATTGTCTGGATCGTTGAAGCCGCCGGTCGCCTCGAGCAGGGCCAAGGTCTGCAGCACCGCCAGGCCGCCGCTGCTTGGCGGGGGCACCGTGCAGACGCGGTGCTTCATCAGCACCCGGCAAAGGGGGGATCGGCGCACCACGGCGTAGGAGGCAAGATCATTGGCGCTCCAGCCCTTGAAGTTGGGGGCCTGAGCCGTCAGGGCGTTCACCCCGCTCTGGATCCGTTGGGCCAGCGGGCCCTCGTAAAAGGCGCGCCCACCATGCTGCGCCAGGGTCTCCAGGGTGCGGGCCAGGGCTGGGTTGCGGAACAGACGGCCGGCTGGCAACGGCTTGCCGCCAGGCAGATACAGCTGTTGGAAGGCCAGGTTGTGGGTTGCGCCGAGGCGCTGGGCCAGGGCCACGGAGCTGCGCAGCCGCGGGCTGGGCAGGAAGCCTTCGCGGGCCAGGCGGATGGCGGGCTGAAGGGTGCTGGACCAGGGCCGCTGCCCCATCTGTTGATGGGCCTCCCAGAGCAGGGCCACGGTGCCAGGAATGCCGATCGCATCCGGATTGCGGGTGGCCGCCCGATAGGACAGTGGGTCACCGGAGGGCTTGAGCAGGTCGTCGCTGCGGCTGCGCTCGGGTGCGGTTTCACGGCCATCGAACACCTCCAGTGCCTGGCGACGGGCATCCCAGTGCAAGAGGAAACCTCCGCCTCCGAGCCCGGAACTCTGCGGTTCGGCCACGGCCAGCACCGCCTGCGCTGCCACCAGGGCATCCACGGCATGGCCCCCGCTGGCAAGAACATTGAGAGCGGCCTTGCTGGCCAGGGGGTTGGCGGTGACGACCACGGCCGAACCGGCAGCCGTGGAAATACGGGATTTTCGGGTGTCCGCCTGCTCGGGATCATCGCGACTCACCGGAGCTGCGCTCACGGGGCTGAGCGAGAGCAATAACAGCAGGGCGCCAATCATCAAGGTGGGGCGGGATCGGAACAAGCTCCAGCCGAGTCTGGCGCCGGCACTGCTTAGCGTGGTGGGCAGGGATCGGTTGCAGGAGCGGACCATGAGAGATGCAGCCTCATCCACTGCCAACCCGTCGCATGTGGTGGTGATCGGCGCGGGATGGGCCGGCTGGGGTGCCGCCAAGGCTCTCTGTGAAGCCGGGGTGCGCGTGACGCTGCTGGATGGGATGGCGGATCCCACGGGCAGGACGCCCATCACCACGAGCAGCGGCAAACCCTTTGAAGCCGGCACCCGCGGCTTCTGGAAGGACTACCCCAACATCAATGCCCTCACCGCTGAGCTCGGGCTCAGCAATGTGTTCACGGAGTTCACCACCAGCGCCTTCTGGTCACCCGATGGACTGGAGGCCACCGCGCCGGTGTTCGGCGATGCGCTGGGTTGGCCCAGTCCCATCGGGCAGGTGCTGGCCACAGCAACGAATTTCAAACGCCTGCCCGTGGCTGATCGCCTCAGCATTGCCGGGCTCCTCTACGCGATGCTCGATCTCAACCGCAGCGACGCGGTGTTCGAGCGCTACGACAACCTCGATGCGCTGACGCTGTTCCGAAGCCTCGGAATCAGTGAGCGGATGATCAACGACTTCCTCCGTCCCACCCTTCTGGTGGGCTTGTTCAAGCCGCCGGAGGAACTGTCGGCGGCGGTGACGATGGAGCTTCTCTACTACTACTCCTTTGCCCATCAGGATTCCTTCGATGTGCGCTGGATCCGCTCCAGCACCATTGCCGAACAGCTGATTGCCCCCTTGGCGCAGCGGCTAATCGATCGCCATGGCCTGCAGGTGCTCGGCGGCACGCTGGCCACGGGTTTGAACCTCCATCCAGATACCAAGGCCGTTGCGTCGGTGCAAACCCGTGCTTTGGCGACGGGTGAGAACGCCGTGATCGACGGAGTGGATGCGGTGGTGCTCACGGTAGGTGCCAAGGGGATGGGCGCACTGATGGCACAGTCGCCAGCCTGTGCCGCTGCAGCCCCTGAACTGGTCGATGCCGGCAGTCTCGGGGCCATTGACGTGGTGTCGGTGCGGTTGTGGCTGGACGCCTACGTGGAGGTTGCGGATCCCGCCAACGTGTTCTCCCGATTCGAGGCCTTGCAGGGGGCTGGTGGCACCTTCTTCATGCTCGATCAGCTGCAGCAGCAGACGGAAGCTGCGCTGTGGGGGGGAGAGCAACCGCGGGGATCGGTGATCGCCAGCGACTTCTACAACGCCACAGCGATCGCGGCTCTGAGCGATGAAGCGATCGTGGCGTTGTTGATGCGCGAGCTCTTGCCGGTGGCCAATCCCGCCTTTCACACCGCCAATGTGCTGGAGGCTGAGGTGCGCCGCTATCCCGGCTCGGTGGCCTGGTTCTCCCCAGGGAGCTTCCGGCAGCGGCCGCCGCTGGAGACGGCGATTCCTTCATTGGTCTGTGCCGGCGACTGGGTGCGGATGGGGGCGCGGGAATTCGGCGCCAAAGGGCTCTGCCAGGAGCGGGCCTATGTGTGTGGGCTGGAAGCAGCCAATTCCCTGCTGCGGCGTGGGGTGGTGCAAGGCGCCGATCCTGGCGGCAGGGCTCAGCACCGGGTGATTGCGATCCGGCCCGATGAACCCCAGGTGCAGCTGGGGCGCTCACTCAATGCCCAGGTGATGAACACGGCGGACGCCTTCGGCTTGCGTTGGCCCTGGTTGTCCTGAGGTGGTTGGCATGAAGCAGATCCTGATCACTGGGGCGAGTTCCGGCATTGGCTTGGAGGCCGCCCGCCGGTTGGTCTCCAGTGGTCATCAACTCACCCTCCTCTGCCGCAGCTCTGAGCGCGGCCAGCAGACGCACGCGCAATTGGTCGCCGCCTGTGCATCGCCCGGTCAGGTGACCTGCCTTGTTGCCGATCTGGCCGACCTGCGCAGTGTGCAGAGCGCCTGCGATCAGCTGTTGGATCGAGGTGAACCCCTGGATGCTCTGGTGCTGAATGCCGGGCAGCAACGGGCGGGAGTCGCAGCGCCGGTGTGGTCGTCTCAGGGCATCGAAATCACTTTTGCCGTGAATCAGCTGGCCCACCAGCTGATTGCCACGAGGTTGCTGCCGTTGTTGCGGGCTGGATCGCAGCCGCGGGTGGTGATCACCGCCTCCGATGTGCACAACCCGGCCACTGGCGGCGGGCGCGTGGGCCAACCGGCCGATCTGGGTGACTTGGCAGGACTGCGGGCCGGTGCCGGTTTTGTGATGCTCGATGGCACCGCCCGTTTTGATGGCGACAAGGCCTACAAAGACAGCAAGCTCTGCAATGTGTTGCTGGGGCTTGAATTCGACCGCCAACTCGCGGGCGCCCTGCCGGTGCTTACCTGGAGCCCGGGGTTGGTGATCCAGCGCAGCCGTGATGGTTTCTTCCGCCACAACCGCCAGAGCAATCCTGTGGGGATGGCGTTGTTCGCGTTGGTGGCCCGGGATCTGCTGCGGGTGACGGAATCGGCTGCAACGGCTGGCGGTTTGCTGGCAGATCTGATCACAGACCCTGCCTACGCATCCCCTGGATTCAGCTACTGGAGCAACCGGTTGGTGCGCCCCGGCATGCATCGTTTCTCTGCCGTTCAGACCAGTGCGGCGGCAGCCGATCTGGCGAAGGCTGGTGAGCTGTGGCGTCTCTCGGAGGCGTTGATCCGCACGGCGTTGGCGTCACACTGAAGCAAACGTGTCACGGCGCTGATGCCTCCTTCGGTTGTCACCTACGTGCTGGATCGGCTTGCGGATCTCGGCATCGGTCATGTGTTTGGTGTGCCTGGGGACTATTCCTTTCCCTTGAATGACGCTGTGGAAGTGCATCCGCGGCTGCAGTGGGTGCCATCAGCCAATGAACTGAATGCGGCCTATGCCGCCGATGGCTACGCCCGTCGCCGTGGTGCCGGGATCGTCTGCACCACCTACGGCGTGGGTGAACTCAGTGCCCTCAATGGCGTGATGGGCTCCATGGCCGAGCGACTGCCCGTGTTTCACCTGGTGGGAACCCCCAGCGTGCGCATTGTGCGTCAGGGACTGATCTGCCATCACACCCTGGGTGACACCCGCTACGACCGCTTCGAGGCGATTTCGGCTGCAGCCGGTTGTGTGAGTGCGCGGCTCACGCCAGAGAACGCGGTGGTGGAGTTGGAGCGGGTGATCGATAAAGCCCTGGAGGATTCCAGGCCGGCCTATCTCACCGTGCCCATGGACTTGGCGCTGATGCCGATCACCGGTACGCCGATTCAGGGCACACCCATCGGAAGCATCGATCAACACGCCAGCGTGACGGTGGAGCTCGACGCCGTGCTCGATCTGGTGATGGAGCGTCTCGCTAAGGCCACCCGTCCGCTGGTGATGCCCACGGTCACCCTCAAGCGTTTCGGACTGGTGGAGACGTTTGCCACATTCCTCGAGGTTTCCGGCCTGGCCTACGCCACCACGCCGATGGACAAGGCCCTGCTCAGTGAAGGGCATCCCGCTTTTCTGGGGATGTACAACGGCGTGCGCTCCACCCCTGCCGCTCTGCAGAGTGTGGTGGAAGGGGCTGATGTTCTGCTCGATGTGGGTGGGCTGGTGATGGAGGACCTCAACACCGGTCTCTGGAGTGGGTATCTGGACAGCCGCCGGGTGATCTCTCTGCATGCCGACTGGGTGCAGGCCGGTGATCAGGTGTTCACCAGCGTGAGCCTCAGCGAAGTGCTGGCTGGGTTGATCAAGCGCTTTCAGGCCGCTGATGCCAAACCAAGTCAGTGGGGGGAGCAGCGGCCGGTGCAGCCCGAGCCTTTGATTCCTCTTGCCGGTGAGGGGGATCAACCCACGGCATCGGCCAATGTTTATCCGCGCCTGCAGCGGTTCCTGCGGCCCACGGATCTGTTGATGTCGGATACCGGCACCTCTCTGCTCAAGCTCAATGCCATGCGTCTGCCGGATGGGGTAGCGATCGAAACGCAGACCCTTTGGGGATCGATCGGCTGGGCAACACCGGCCGCCCTGGGGTGTGCTCTGGCTGATGCCGAGCGTCGCGTGGTGCTGGTCACCGGTGACGGGGCGCATCAACTCACGGTGCAGGAGATCGGGGTGATGGGCTTCATGAAGGTGAAGCCGGTGGTGATTGTGCTCAACAACGGCCTCTATGGGGTGGAGGCCCTGCTCAGCGAAACCGGGCATGCCTACAACGATCTGCCTCCCTGGCGTTATGCCCAGCTGCCCGAAGCCTTCGGCTGCCAGGGATGGTGGTGCGGGAAGGCCTCAACCGTGGCAGAGCTGGAACAGGCCTTGGCCGCGATCAATGCCCACAATGGCGCGGCCTACCTCGAGGTGAGCATTCCCCCGGAAGAAAGCCTGCCTCTGCCCGAGGCGATGATCGAAACCCTGCACCAAACAGCGACGCCCTAGTTTAAAGATCAATTGTCAAAGATCAATCGACGTGACCGTGAAGATGCGGTGCTCCATCTTGGTGAGTTGAAAAAAAATCCTTAACGTCGTTGCTGTTTACAAAGAGGATTATTAATTTGGAGATGAATTCTATATAGCCAATGGCTAGCTCTCCATCGTCTGCATCCGGTTCTAAAGATGCTGGTTCCAGCATCGAGTTATTTTATAAATCTATTTACCTCGCTGCTAACAAAATCGCCAACGACGCTGAGGTGACCAATCCTTTGCAGGCGTGGGGTGCAAGTGGTGTTTCGGATGAATATTATGGCTCGGTTTGTGCCTACGTCTGGGGGTTGCCAATTCAGCAGTTCTGGGAGAAGCAGGGGATTTTTGTAACTCAGTCGGCTCCTAATGGGGTTGGGAAGCCAATTAATGAAGTATATAATTCTCCAGGGATTGATCAATCGAACACGATTGTCACGCCGAATACAGAAGTGCTTTATTCGAGTGCCTTCCTCGACCTTTCCAGTTCGATTATTGAAGTTGGTTATCCATTAACCGGCACAGTTTACACTTTGGTTCAAGTGTTGGATCCTTATACAAATGTTCAATTCAGTAGTGGATCTGCGCACTCTGAAGCGACTTCAAGTCAGATTTTTTACTGGGCAAATGCCAGTCAAGAGATTCTTGATTATGTTGAAAGCAACTATAATGGGGAGAATCAGCCAAGTGCCCTAGCCCTGCAAAGTCCTCAGGCTTGGATGTTGGGAAGGGTCGAAGTTGACCCTTACCAGGTTCCAAGTGGGTCTTTAGCGTCTGACCAGACCCCGACTCCCTATCAAAAGGCCAATCCAGATCCCTCGCTGGCACTCGATACGATCCAGTCGCTGAATGACGACTTCACTATTAACGTTAAAAAGAGTTGGAGTGATATCTCGGGTCCGTCAACATCGACAATTACCAATAATAATGCCAGTACTAATTACACTGACTTCTTTACCCAGCTCTCGCAGGCTGTGAATAGTAATACAACGTATGTTTATTACTCCGGCACGACAAATGGGCAGATCAATGAGTCGGGTACCCTCTACAGCCAGGCGGATATGTTTACGAACTTTGGCGGGAGTGGGTCGTATTCAATCGGTTTGACTGAGTCTGGATTTTCGGGTTCAAGTGATTCAATTGAAAATGGTTTTGATGACGCTCAAAAGGCTATCAAATTGATTGCGGCTAATTCAGGTGCAACATCTACAACTGATTACTGGTCCATCAATACGACTCTTGGTCAGTACGAGCCTTCTTATAATCTATCCTCTCATGGATGGATGACGGCAGCAGCTGTGGCGAGTGTGGGTCTGGGGGCCAATCTTGCCGGTGATGGAACCTACCCGCAGGCGACGCAGGACTCATCGGGGACATCGCTCAGTATCAATGATGATTACACCATTGACTTCTCGAATTCCGGGCTGCCGCCCGTTGGTTCATTGGGCTCCTGGTCAGTAACAGTTTATGGTGATGATAATTACCTTGTTCCACCGTCAACCTACGTCGACGATGCGAACTATTACATCACGTCGTCGAGCTACCCAGATCTGACGGCTGCATCGGGCGTTTATGCCTTGGGCTCTGAGCAGCTCTCCTACCTGGACACAAGCGACCTCACTCTGAACCTCAGTCAAGCGGCTCCGACCAATCAGCAGTTCTGGATCCCGACTCCAACTTCCGGCGATACATTTAATGTTGTCTTGCGTCTTTACGATCCGACGCCAGCTTCTTCAGATGCTGATGCCTCGATTCTGAGTTCTTCGAATCCTTGGACACCTCCTGGCATTGAGCTTATGTCGACAACGACCAATGGACTAATTTCTGGTTCCAAGGTTTTTCTTGACGCCGATAATGATCATTTGCATGCAGGTGATGAGAGTGCATTGTTGACAAATGAAAATGGTCAGTATGTAAAAAGTAAGCTTGATGGCGACGGGATTTTAATCCTCGAGGGTGGTCGCGAGAAGACCACGGGGATTCATTATCTCGGTCGACTTTTCGCTCGCGATGAAACAGAGGTGATTTCTCCATTGACGACTCTTGAATGGGCGATGGAGCGGAGAGGTGTCTCCGAGAACGATCGCAACCAGACAATCGCAATCCTCACCCAAGAGGCCAGCCAATATCTCTCTGATGAGACTGACGGCTCCTCTGATGCTTCTGTCGTTGATCTGCCCTATGAGCTGTTTGATCCAAGGGCGATCGCTCCCCATCAAATTGCAAGGCAAGATCTACCCAATTCCGATGTGATTGCGAATGCGCATGCCTTGTTGAATTCAATGTTTGGTCTTCTACTGACGCATTTCTATTCAAGGACTATCCTCACAAGTGATTCGGCCAGTGAGGATGATTCGGATGGGGTTCATGCTTATGCGGAGCTGGTTGACGAACTTTCAATGATTGTTGTCGATTACATTGATCAACAGATCGCATCCAGCCAAGGTATTGACTACGCTGAGATGTTCGATGTACTTGTGGATTCTTTGAGTCTGCGTTCTTACGGTGTTGCTGGCGCACTGTCCGAGCTTGCCGGTTATGCGAAATCTATAGCGACTGAACCCTACGATTCCTTCTCGGAAAGAATCTCAAATTACAAGGTTCTTGAAGCCTACGGCGATTATGAGGATCTTGAGTTGAGAATCATGCATTCTCTCGATGCTGTCGGAGCTGGCTCAGCTGCAATGGCTCGTCTACAAGTTGAAAGCAGTGATGCCATTCTTGATCTCACCGATATTCCCAACGATGGTTCTCTCTTGTCAATGTCCATTCTCACGCATGCGGATTACACTAACCGCCTGGGTCTTGTGCAGCTTGAAGGCGATGCTGTTACTGGGTATTCGGTTGCCGGTGTTGATGCTGGAAATACGGATGCGTTTCGATCAGCTGTCCGTGACAACTTAATCAATCCTGGCCCCTTGGCATTGTCGGCTGGTGGGATTTCTGATCGCACTGCTACATGGTCTCTGTCTTCGCAAGATTCTGGCATCTATGCTGCAGTGCTCATTAATCCCAATGGAGAAGTCTTCACCTTTGGGGCGACTGCCTCAGACGGTCAGCAGCATGTGAAGGTTCTTGGCGACAACACCTTTGCCTTTGAAGATCTTCTGGCTTCTCAGGCTTCGGATTGGGATTTCAATGACATGCAGATTCAATTCACGATTGCTTAGCGAGCTCTGAAGCCTGTTCAGAAAGCGTAGAAGCGCAGATCCATCGGTTCCCCTTACAGCAGCAGAGTCGTAATCCGACCAAGCAAATGAACTCATGATTCGACTAGTGGTGATGCCCACCGAATCATTAGTCAGCATCGGGAGTGACGTCCATGGATGCAAAACAATCATTCGTTGTAACTGCATCTGGTCAGCTCCGTGAGCAGGGCTTCACAATCGCTGCGGCGCATCAACCGCGGCACCGGATAATCGGGATGGGCTTCCTGGAGGGCATCGACGCTGATTTGGGGAATGTCGACGCTGCGGAGAGACGCAATGAAAGGTGGAACTCCTAGCTGCTGGTTGAGTGCCTCCACCCAGCGGATGAAGGCCAACGCAAGATCGTGATCGCTGGTCTGGTCAGTGGCTAGCCCGGCAGCGTGGGCCAGAGTGGCCAGCTTGGGCTCGCATGCCGGAAGGGAAAAGCGCAGCACACTCGGCAACACCAGTGCATTGGCGAGGCCATGGGGGATGGCGTAGAAGCAGCCGAGCGCATGGGCCAGGGCATGGGCATAGCCCACATTGGTGCGGGTGAACGCTTCACCAGCGGCATGGGCGGCGAGGGCCATCTGCAGGCGAGCTTCGAGGTCGTCACCGTGTTCGTAGGCTTTCGGAAGCCAGTGAGCAATGGCGCTGATCGCAGCGATGGCGCGACGATTGCTGAAGGGGTTGCCACTGCGGCCGATGTAGGCCTCCACCGCATGGGTGAGGGCATCAAGGCCACCGGCGGCTGTGATCGAAGCCGGCAGGCCGAGCATCAGCTCTGGGTCGATCACTGTGATCGCTGGAAGCAGCTTGAGATCGGCCATGGCGAGTTTGCGTTGCCGATCGCCATCGGTGAGCACGGCTGCGATCGAGGCTTCTGATCCGGAGCCGGCGGTGGTGGGGACGCAGGCCAGAGGCGGTGGCGGCAGCACCACTCGGAAAAGCCCCTCCATGGCCCGGCAGCTCAGCCAGGGGTTGGCCGCGCGCGCGCCAATGGCCTTGGCGCAGTCGATCACTGAGCCGCCCCCCACGGCCACCAGGCTGTCGCAGTGGCCTTCGCGGTAGGCCTGCAATCCGGCCTCCACGCTGGCAATGGTGGGATTGTCAGGAACTTGATCGAACACCTGGCAGGGCCGCCCGATCCGATCGAGTTCCGCCAGCAGGGGTTGGGGTAGTTGCAGCTTCAGGAGCTGCTCGTTGGTGACCAGCAGGGGCCGGCGCCAGCGTCGCCCTCGCATCAGCGGCGGTAACGACCGCAAGGCACCGGCACCGATGAGCTTGCGGGGCTGGGGGAAGGGCAACACCCATGCCAGGCCCTGGAGCAGCCGTTGGTAAGCCCGCATCAGCAACAAAGTGATGCCCGCTGGTTCGTGATCGGTGCGCACGTTCATGGAATCGGGCAGTCGGGAAATTTCCGCTTCGCAACGGCATAACCCTCCTTGCTGGCCTCAAGGCGTGAGCCCGTTTCTTTCTCGACAATGCTTTCCAGCACCCCTTGCATGAAGAGCCTTGCCTCGTCGGTGCTGAGGAGATCAGCGTCCTCGAGCATGCACGTCGTTGTGACGATGCCTGAGGTGAAGCCAACCCCGAAAGCAAAGGATTCCTGCTGGCTCAATGGCTTGTCTTGCGCGCTTGATGGCGACCCCGAACACACCATCAGAAGGGCGCAAGCTGATGGTGCCGCAATCGTCTTGATCACCCGAACGATTGTTGGAGCTCTGTTCGGTTTGCTTCTGATCAAGTGTTTGGATGCAGCGTCAAGAGTCTGCAGGATGTGAGCATCAGTCCCCCAAACCGCTGTCATGCGTGCTTCTGTTTCCCTCCCCCTGGTGCTCGCCGCGTCCCTTTGGTCTCTGCAGCCTCTGCCAACACGGGCCTCTGAGGTGTGTTCCTCAACCAAAAGCACTGTGGAGGAAACGGGTTGTGTGATTGCGGCATTGAAGGCAATGGACCAGCGCTTGGAGCAGGCTCTGGAGGCGGTGGCTCTGGAGGCCCGTGCGGTGCCCAGTGAAGTGTTTCAGACCCTCTGGCGCGACAATCTCACTGGTTTCTACAAAACCAGTGCCGATCCAGTGGACCAGGCCGCGGCATTCAGGAACGAACGCCGCAAGGTGTGTGCCTATGCCAAATCTGTGGCGTTTCAGGGCACGGGATATGGCATCTTTACGACGCGCTGCGAGCTGGCTCTGACCCAAACTCTCTTGGACCAGTTGAAGCCCTAACTGCCTCTTTTGATTAGAATTTCTGTCGATTTAAAAGTTAAATAACTGGAGGGACTGAAATAATCAGATCGTTGAAATCCTGATCTGACACTCCACTGGTCAGCAAATCCTCGGCTCCGATTGTGAGCCCACCTCCTGGCGTTGTGAAACTTGTGAATTGGATGCTTTGGCCTGGGTTGGCTGCAGCGTACGAGCTGTAGAGAGTCGATTCATCGCCATCAACCAGGATCAAGAAACCGTAGTTGTTTTCGGTTGATACAGAAAAATCGATGGTTCCGGTCTGGTTGTATCCAGGCAATTGTGAAGCTGAGAACACTCGACCAGCCTGTTTGGCATTGCCCAGAGCTGCCTCTAGATAGCCATCAGCGCCAGGAAGGAGGCCATTTACCGCTCCAGTGAGCGCGTCAGACTCATAAATTGCGATCCCGTTGTCGTAATCACTCAGGCGTCGAATCGTGGCTGTGACCGTTGCAACCGGATTAGCAGCAGCAGTTGCCAGCACTCCGGTCCCCCCAACGGAGTACACCGCCTGAATGCCTCCTGAAAATGTTGCAGTAGCGCTGGCGCCAGCGAGAGAAAGATTGTCTAAGGCCAGAATTTCGTTGTCTTGATTGATGGCCTCTGGAATCCAGGTTCCCCGCGCGAGTGCTGTGATCTGGCGACCACCGAGGGCGACTCCCTCGGACTGTGACCAAGTGTTCTCGAGGATTTTTTCAAGGTTTAGCGATTGGTTGCTGGCAGCATCGAGTTGTGTCAGGGACAGCACGGTGCCTGAGGATTGGTTTCTCAGCCTGAAATTCACAATCTGATCACTTGTGTCCTGCCGCAGCAGACTGATTTCAGTGTCCGCAGCCACACTGAAGCTGCTCGCATCAACTTCTTGTCTCAAGCTGAGGTTGGCCCATCCAGGTGCCACTTCAATCGTGCCGAAAGCGTTGCCTGCGTAAGTGATTCCTTGGTTGATCTGTTGTTCGGCTTCAGCTTGGTTGAGGCCTAGAAAGCTTAGGCCGTACTCATCATTGTTTCTGAGCACAGTATTGGAGAGTTGATTGTTGAGTCTTCCTTCGATCGTTAAACCACTGCCTGAGTTGTTGGCAATGAGTAAGTTGTCGGTTACTGGTGAATCTCCGAGGGTGATGTTGTTTGAATTTCCGCCAACGAAAATGCCTCCCTGGGCATTGCCAAATTGCTCTTCAACTTTTTCAGTGAGCGATCCAGTGCCGACTGCAGTATTTGCGATCTGGACCTGATTGGCATTGCCACGCACGTTGATCCCATACCCGTTGTTGTTGGAAATCGTGTTCTGGGGAATGACGGATCGATAGGTTCCGGCGATCGAGATGTTCTCGGCATTGCCATCGACGCGGATTCCATCGAGGCCATTGGCAAACGAAACAGTTTCACCCGAGGGGTAGGTGTAGGTTGCCGAATTGCCAGCGGTATTTAAGCCGATGATATTTGGATCGACGGTGATGTCTACAGCGCTGCCAGTGATATGGATTCCATTCTCGATGTTGCCACCGATGACGTTTGTGCGAATGGTGTTGTCACCACCAGTGCTGGTGAAGAGCATGCCATTGCGTTGATTTGGGGCAATGCCTCCGAATGCCGTGGTTCCGGCGAAGGTGTTGAAGGTGATGAAGCCACTGGCTGTGTCCTTGACTTCAATACCATTCAGGGAATTCCCTGAATTCACATTGCCAAGGGGGATGACACCACCGTATTGGGTATTGTTTGAATCTCCCTCGATGAGTGCTCCATTCAGTCCGTTGCCCAGTGAGTCGAGATTGTTTGCGGCTAAGCCAAAGAAATTGGCATGAATCGTGGAATTATCGCTGTTCGTGATGCGTACACCATTGCCTTCGTTTCCACTCACCACATTGTAATAAATGAATGGTGAGCTTTCGAATTGACAACCAAGGAGTCGATTGTTGTCGGCATTGAGAATGGCGACGCCATCCGCTCCGTTACCCAGTTTGGAGTTTCCAGTTGCTGTTGTGCCAATGAAATTGCCGCTCAGGCTGTTGCCATCGGCACCGTCTCTGATCAACACACCATTGCCTGTATTTCCGGAAATCAGATTTCCGAGGGGTGGTGGTGTTGTGTCTTCTTTTGTGGGGTTATTGCCGCCACTCAAGGTGCCACCAATCTGATTGCGGTTGCTGGCATTGATCAGAATGCCGTTTTCGCCATTGGCTAATGCAGTGCTGCCATCGGCGCTGGTGCCGATTCTGTTCTGGGCGATGGTGTTGTTGGTTTCAAAGGCCGTGCTCGAGCCGAGAATGGCGATGCCATTGCCTCCATTGCCGCTGATCACATTGCTGGGATCCACGAAGAAGCTCGTCTCTGACGACCAGGTTGTGACGCTTCCGTCGGATGCCTCATACTCGCCGGTCATCACATCGCCGGCCACAGAGGTGGGGACTGTGGTTCCTCCAGGTTGGTTGTTGTAGTTGACTTCGGTCCAGAGTCGCTCTCCGAACCCCCCATCATCTGTTCGCTGTACGGTCATCAGCTGACCTGTCAGCGCAAGACCTGTTGCGGCGTCGATGGCCCAGGTTGCCAGGGTGAAAGTGTTGTCGGTGCTGTTGTAGCTGATGCCATCTGCATGGCTGGCGATGTTCCCCAGATCGACGTCATTCACATCCCAGCTGGTCCATTCGCTAAAGCTGTTGTCACTGCGCCGGTAATACACAAGGTAGCCGTGGGCGACGCCGTCGGGTTCGCCATCAAGGCTGTATGAGCCAGTGATCGCGAACAGATCGTCGTTGACTTTGGCAATGCCGTAGGCGGTGGTGGATTTGGAGCCGGGATAGGCAATGTCGGCAATCGACAGGCCACTACTCACCTCGTAGATGATGGCCTTCCCTGTACCAATGATTGGTCGATTGGTGTCTGGAATGGTGTCGGTGTTATCCCAGTTGCCGACGACCAATCCTTCCTGGGTGCTGTGAAAAAACGTCCAGGTTGCACCGGGGTGCTGGTATTCGGTGAATCCTTCTGTGGTGCCATTGGCCTGATCAATGGCACCGGTGTAAATGAATGCTGATGTGTCGGTTGGGGGAAAGTCTCCATTGCTGTTGTAGGAGCCAACCAAGCGAATGGTGCTGGCATCGAGTTGCTCCGGGCCGTAGCAACTGGTGAGAGCACTGCTGCTACCTCCGAATGCCGTCGCGGCATTCACCGTGAACCACTCACCGCTGCCGTCTGCAGCACCAAGGCTGACCAGGCCAACGACTTGGGAAGCGTCGCCTTCGGTGCCAGTGCCACAGAGGATGTATGGATCGGACGCGTTGCTGGCGGAGCGGATGCCCTGGATCGCGGAAATGGCGTAACCCCCTTCTTCCGAGAGGTCATTCCATGAGGTGCTGTCGCCTGGCGTGGTGCTGCCGATCAGGTTGCCTGCGGAGCTAGCAGTGATCGTGATGCCATTGCCGTTGTTGGCACTTGCATTCTGTCCATCGAGATCTACGCCGATGTAGTTGTTTTGAACCGTGTTGTTTGAACTTTCGAGTGTCAGGCCTGCTCCAGATGCGCCGACCAGCGACAGGCCGATCAGCGATGAGCCGTCACTTCCTGCAGCAAAGGTGATTCCTTGATTTTCCGCGAAATCAATCTGAATGCTCGGTGCTGTCTGCCCCGGTGGCAGAGCATTGATGCTTAACGGAGACGTTATATCGGGAAGCGCATTTGACAACGAAATCACGCCACTAAGTTCTGGCGAGAAAGTGATGGTGTCGAAATCATTGCTCGCATTTGACAGCTCAATGGCTTCCCGCAGACTTCCTTGGCCACTGCTGTTGAGGTTCGTGACAGTGAAATTGCTCATGGAATGCCTAGGGTCGCTTGTCTAAGTTAAGGCTTACACTTGAAGTCCTTTATGGCTGTTTCGTACATGCCCATTGGTATTCTGCCGTGAACGATTGCTGTTGCTTTAAAATTAAGTTATTCTTAATTTGTGAATTCCATTTGTGTTCAATTAGATGCTGAGTAAGAACCGTTTAGGTTGGGTCGCTTGCTGTTGAGCGGTGATGCCGTGGATGTGCGCTCTACATTTTCTGAATGGATTGGGAGAGCTGATGGAGGAATGGACTGATGGCTTCATCACGGCTGCCCAGCAGGAGCTCACGGCGATGGTGAAGGACTGGCAGTACGACTACGGCGCCTCAGATGAGCAGTGTGTCGCCATGCTCCTGTGGAAAGTGCTGCGGCTGAAGCCAGATCTCAAGCTCGACCTCGATGCACTGAAGCGATCGCAGCAGCTCAGCGATCAAGCTTGAGCCCGAGGGCTGAGGCGTGATGGCGCAGGTGGGTGTCGATCACACTGGCCACAAAGAAATAGCTGTGGTCATACCCCTCATGCACAGTGAGCGTGAGCGGCTGGCCGCAGCGCTCGGCCGCTGCCTTGAGGTCGTTGGGGCGCAGCTGTTCTGTCAGAAAAGGATCGGCGGAGCCGACATCCACGAGCAGGCCGTCGTTCCGGCGATGACCATCCTCGAGCAGGGCCACGCCATCCCAGGCCCGCCAGCGGGCCTGGGCCTCGGCGCTGTTTCCGAGGAAATGGCTGAAGGCCTTCTGCCCCCAGGGGCAGGCGCTGGGATGGCAGATCGGTGCCACCGCCGAAACCGAGCGGAAGCGCTGCGGGTGACGCAAGCCCAGGACCAGGGCCCCATGGCCGCCCATGGAGTGACCAGCCAGGCCCAGGCGGTTGGGGTCCAGGGGCAAGGCTGCGCTGAGCCGGGCCGGGAGCTCCTCCACTACATAGCTGGCCATGCGGTAGTGCTGCTGCCATGGCTCCTGTTCGGCATCCAGGTAGAAGCCGGCGCCATGGCCGAAATCCCAGTGTCCCTCTGGATCACTGGGCACCGCATCGCCACGGGGGCTGGTGTCGGGCATCACCAGGGCCAGCCCGAGCGCGGAGGCCAGTCGCTGGGCGCCCGCCTTCTGCACCGCGTTTTCATCGCTGCAGGTGAGACCTGACAGCCAGATCAGGGCGGGCAGGGCAGCAGCACGCGACGCTGCGCTGAGCGCGGCGGGGGGCAGATACACACTCACCGTGGTGTCGCTGTGCAGCGTTTCGGCGTGCAGTCGGTAACGCCGCTGTTCTCCGTTGAAGCAGCGGTGGGTGCTGATCAGTTCCATGGCGACTGGATGGGTCGGGACCTTCAGAAATGAACGACGGAGCGGATGCTCTCTCCTTTGTGCATCAACGCAAAGGCGTTGTTGATCGCTTCGAGGCCCATGGTGTGGGTGATGAAGGTGTCGAGAGGGATCTCTCCGTTCTGAAAGCTCTCCACAAAACCCGGCAGTTCGGAGCGACCGCGCACCCCCCCGAAGGCGGAGCCGCGCCACACCCTGCCGGTGACCAGCTGGAAGGGACGGGTGCTGATCTCCTGGCCAGCTCCCGCCACGCCGATGATCGTTGATTCACCCCAGCCCTTATGGCATGACTCCAGGGCTGCGCGCATCACCTCCACGTTGCCGATGCACTCAAAGGAGTAGTCGACGCCGCCATCGGTGCGCTCGATCAGCACCTCCTGGATCGGGGCGTTGTGGTCTTGAGGGTTGATGCATTCCGTGGCTCCCAGTTGCTCGGCGATGGCGAACTTGGCTGGGTTGATGTCGATGCCGATGATCCGTTCAGCACCGGCCTGCACGGCACCGATGATCACAGCCAGGCCGATGCCGCCCAGACCGAACACGGCCACGGAGCTGCCGGGTTCCACCTTGGCGGTGTTGCGCACGGCGCCGATGCCGGTGGTGACACCGCAGCCAAGCAGACAGACCTTCTCGAGGGGGGCCTCGGGGTTGATGCGCGCCACGGCAATCTCCGGCAGCACGGTGTATTCCGAAAAGGTGGAGGTGCCCATGTAGTGATGGATCATCCGCCCGTTCTTGGAGAAGCGGCTGGTGCCATCGGGCATCAGCCCCCGCCCCTGGGTGCTGCGGATCGCCTGGCAGAGATTGGTCTTGCCGGAGCGGCAGAAGCGGCAGCTGCCGCATTCCGGCGTGTAGAGCGGAATCACGTGGTCGCCGGCGGCCACGGAGCTCACCCCCTCGCCCACCTCCACCACAACGGCGCCGCCTTCATGGCCCAGCACCGCGGGGAAGAGTCCTTCGGGATCGGCTCCCGAGAGGGTGTAGGCATCGGTGTGGCACACCCCTGTGGCCACCACCTTGAGCAGCACCTCCCCGGGCTGGGGCGGGGCCACGTCGATCTCGGTGACATCGAGGGGTTCACCGGGAGCCCAGGCCACGGCAGCTCTGGCGCGAATCATGGGCAGATGCTGATCGGCTCATCCTTCATCTTGGCCCTGATCAGCGCCTGTGCCTGCATGGGAGAGTTCACTGATGCGTCGGGAATCTCCCTGATGAGTCGCCAGCGTTTCAGGGGTTTGTACCTTCAGAACACAGGCCATCCCCTGTGCTTCTCGTTTGTGACCTATACACCGCAAACCAGAGAACAGATGGTGGCGTGCGGTGACTTGCGTGCGGATGAGGAGTATTTCAGCCCGGTGCTGTTTGATTTTCTTCTGTTTGTTTCCGAAGGCATTCTTGGCGCTTCGCCAGGCGTTGCCTTCCCCTTTGGTTATGACGATCTGGCGATTGTGGCGTCACGCATCAGGGGAACAGGCGTGCAGCATGAGTATCTGATCGCCATCAATGCGTCCGCCTGGAACGAGAGCAAACAAGCGGTGTTGCAGCAGCTCAGAGACATTCTTTCGAGAGATCTGTGGGATGGGGCCCGGCTGCGCCGGGGCAATGATCATCCGTCGCCGTCTGAGTGAGTGCTGATGTGGCGAGCCAATCGGGTTCCGCTTCAGCAGCTTTCGCCATTGATGTTGTACGACTGAATCTTGAAGTAGAGCGGGTCTGATTCCATCCCGGGGATGATGTATTTGATGCGTTGTCTCCCCAGGTTGAGAATGGCTTGAAGCCGGCTGTTCTGAATCAATTCCAGATTGATCGACTGTGTGGAGCGGCGTGTCTCACGGAAGATGAATGGATCCGGGTCGTTGACGCCCATGGTCATTTCCCAAACCCCTGGGCTGATCACCTGAAAGCGCCGTTCCCAGTTGGCCACGCAGGTCACATCGCGCACGTTGCCGATGCGCGGTCCACGCATCTGGGCCAGTGCTGAGGTGCCGCCCAAAGTGATGCCCAGCCCGACGCCGAGTGCAACCAAGCCCCTGCTGGCGATGGAGACCGGTGGCCACTGGTGGCGGTGACAACTCATGCGTCCTGCGGGTGATGGTTGCGTCCAGCGGCATGGCCTGTGGACAACGTCATCATGACCGTGACGCGATAAGCCCTCTGAACCCATGCCTGTGTTCACCGTGCCCGGCAGCCTGATCGCTGGTTTGATCGCACTGTCGGTGCTGCCGGGGGAGTTGATTCGCTACCGCTGCGGCGGGGGCCAGATCATTGAGGCGCACTACGGCTCGCTCAGTGATCAGTCACTGGCGTTCGTGCGCCTGCGCCTGCCCGACGGGCGTCGCCTCACCTTGCCCCAGGTGGCCTCCGCCTCCGGTGCCCGCTACAGCGCTGATCATGCCGTGACCTGGTGGAGCAAGGGCAGCAGTGGTTTCCTGCAGGAACGCGGCAAGAACGGTCGATGGCGCATCACCCTGGATGCCTGCGACGCGCAGAGCAGCGCCAGGAGCGACTCTTCGGCCGGCTCCTTCAAGCGTTGATGAAGCCCCTGATCGCGCTCGGTTTGTCGTTCGGCCTGACCTTGTTCGATGGGAAGCAGGCTTTCTCCCAAACCAACCAACAGCTTCTGCAGGACGGTTTGATCAGCCCACTGGTGTTTGCGCTGCTGGAACAAGAGGGAGCCAACACGCCTGAGCAGCGACTCGTCGTGATCCAGGAGGCCTGCCGTGCACGCAAGCTCTCTCTGATCGATTGTGGGGCGTTGAGGCGCCGAAGGTACGACTGATCAGGAAGTGGATTAAGAGGTGGTTGTTTTTTCGTGTTATGACAATCGCCCTGGTGTTGCGTTTGACAGCTTCGGGATCAGGGGCTCCTCATTAGGTTGCACAAAATTGAGCTGGAAGCCCCATGGCGATTCGCTACACGACTTGGGCTGATCCCCTTCTCGATTTCATCAATAACGATCTTGCCGTTACCACCGGTGGTGCTTCATCGCTTTTGACGCCGATCAATTACAACGCGGATCTGTTTGCCGATGAAGCAAAGTTCTTTACCGGTAATTTCGGATTTGATGGCTATATGGGGGTTCCGGGTTTGCAGGGCAGCAATGCCCAGCAAGCTGCTGCTGCTTCCAACGTTGCCTGGGAATTGGTTGACCCCAGCCTCAATCCAGCCACGCGTGCGCTGACCTCTGGTGCCAGTGTGGTTGGGATTGCTGCTCAATATGGCGTCAATCTGCTGCTGCAGGACACCATGCCATTGGTGTTCAGTTATCCGGTGCTGCCAACCACGCTGGACAGCGACGGCAGTGATTTTGAAGTGGTCTTGAACGATGGATCGGTGGTGTCACCGGTTCTGGCTGGTTTCCTGCCCAACCTTGAACAAAATGAACGGCAGACGGTTGTCATTGTTGGCGATTTTGGCAACAGACTTGCGCCCGATGTGAGTGGTTCCAGATTCCCCGTTTCAGTGCGCATTGTGAATAACACAACACCATTGCAGATGCTCTCGGCTCAGGGGCCTGTGGACGCAGTGGGTTTGAGCATTGCCAGCCAAAATCCTTATGTGGAGGGCAATGGTCCGAAGCTTGTTGCAGCTAAACTTAATTATTACAGCCCTCTTGGTGAAGGTGGTCCTGCTGCTGTGGGCGGGACTTCGGCAAATAATGATGGCGCCGATCTGTATGGAGTAGCGGCTCAGTATCGACTGCGGTTGTACACCAGCGCCGGGTTTTCACCGGATGGCATTGCCAGTCTTCTTCCTGGAGATTTCAGCAACTATTTCATTCTGGAAGCCCAGAGCCGCGATGGGTCTGTTGTTTCGATCACTGAGGCTGACCAGCACTACGACATCGGGCCAGACGGGTCGCTGAAAGTGATCGGTCTGGCCGATCTTGCCCCTGCTGGAACCACGGTGAATGCTGCCTATGTTGAAGATCACGATAATTACTACGACATCATTCTCGAAGGTGATCTCGAGGCGATTCGCAGGTTGACGTCGGTGCGGATGCCTTCCGGGGATGGCTACCAGGTTGTTTACAACCCCGGCGGGCCTGGCAATGCTCCCGATGCACCCGGGGCCGCCGCCGGACCGTTCACCGTTCCAAGCCAGGATCACACGGTGCCCATCACATTGGATCTTGATGGTGCGATGACATCCACCTATGTGGAAATTGATGGCCCTGTGCTTCGCAATCCCTGGAACCTTCAGCCTGTTGGCGCCTTGCTTGGCACGGCGATTCACGACACGACGAGTGGGCAAACGATTGACGCTTATCAGGACCCGGACGGTCGTCGTTTCTATGCCAGTTTTGTCGCTTCAACGGATCAAGCAACAGACTTGCCCCGCGGTCGAGAGAACCTCAACCCTGTGGATCTGATCGACACCACGTCGCTGCCTGCCGGTGCATCGGTGACTGTGTCTGGATCCATCAGCCGTTCAGCCGCTGATGACTCAACGCTGTTGTTTTACATGGTGACCGGTGAAGACGGAGGGGTGCTTGATCCGATCAGTGGTGTCACTCTGCTGCCGGGTGATCCTGGGTATGCGGCTGCGGCTCGCAGCACGGCCAATCGCCTGAGCACCAGTGGCAGCACCCTCCAGCCGGCTGATCAGGCGATTGAATCGTTTGCGTTTGAGGCTGAAGCGGGCCGGCTGTATGCACCCATGCTCATCAATGCGACGCAGCGGGAGGAGTACTTCGCGTTTGCAGCTGCCAATCGCGATGGACAACAGCATTTCAATGGTGTCGGTGCGAACGGCTGGGGGATTGAAGATCTGTTCGGTCTCGGCGATGCCGATTACGACGACATGATCGCGCGCTTCACGGTTGCGAGCTGACGTTCTTCATCGACAGGCAGGGTTCATGGCTGCAGCGCTCAGGCCCATCTCTGTGATGGACGCACCTCCAGTTTGAAGAGCTTGGCGGCCTGATTGCGTCGCCGATCGAAGCAGGCGTAGTCATCAGCAAATCGCCCAGCTGTTTCCATCAATGGTTGCCATTGCTTCGGCCTCGGTGATCCCGCAGACCGCGATGGCATCAACAGTGGTGCTGATCTGTCGCAGCTGCTCTGATTGGGCTTCGTCAACCAGCAACTTCATCAAGTCACTGGTGTGACAAAAGAGGATCACCAGCTCAACCCCGACCCTCAATCACGATGTTGCTCAGCAACGTCGTTTGCCCCCGCAACTACACGGGAGGCGACTTCCACCACCTCACCGGATTGCACGCGGCCGAGCCATTCGGATAGGTGGGTCTTGAGATCCCGCACCGACACCTGGCTTGTAACTACATCTGCCATGGCTGCCTTAAGGCCGGGTTTGAGTGTTCAGGCTTCACCCCACACCATCGTGGGACGGCCGCCCTCGTGGTGGACACCGCCGGTGTCCGCTACAGCGCGGATCAAGCCGTGACCTGGTGGAGCAAAGGCAACAGTGGCTTTCTGCAGGAGCGAGGCGACAACGGCGAATGGCGCATCACCCTGGATGCCTGCGACGCGCAGAGTCCTGGCTGATCGCGGATCTCAGGCGCTGCGTTGTTCTGGTTTGCGCCAGAAGCCAAGCCACTCCTCACTGCGGCCGGCCACCGAGCCCCGGGCCGGCTCCCAGATCAGGGGGTAAAAACCGATCTGCGCCCAGCTCGCAGCCAGTTGCTCCGGGTCGCTGCCGAAGGGGGGACCGCCTGGGCGGGGGTGGCAGAAGAACAAGCCCAGCAGCCAACCCTCGGCCCGCAGCAGGCGATCCACTGTGCTGCGGTAGTGCGCCCGTTGGCTGGGGTCGATGGCGCAGAAGCAGGTGTGCTCCAGCACGCCGCTGAGGCTGCCGCTGGCCAGGCCTGCCCCGCTGAGGGCATCGGCATCGAAGAGATCGGCCTGCAGCCAACGCAGGCGTGGGTGCTCGCCATGCAAGCGCCGCGCTTCGCGGATGGCTTCGCTGCTGAAATCCAGCCCGATCACCTCAAAGCCCAGGCGGGCCAGCAGCGCGGCTTCATGGCCGCGTCCGCATCCAGGAACAAGCACCGTCCCCTCGGGTTGGGGTGCCCTGGGGTGGTGCTCAAGAAAGGCCTGCAGCGGAGGAGCGGCCTTGCCCAGCTCCCAGCCGTCCGTCCCGTGCTGGTAGCGGGCATCCCATGCCTGGGGCAAGTGCACGTTGGTCATTGCAAAACCCTGGCTGGCCCGGTGCACACCCAGGATTCGGCGAGCACTGCCCTACCCACAACCGGTGCAATGCGGATCATGTTGAGCGTGACGCTGTGGCTTTCAACCATCATCATCCGACGAGCTACTGCATCGCCCATGCGTCGTTTGTTTCGTTCTGGGCTCGCATTGATGCTGCTGCCGTTGCTGAATGCAGCGGCTTCGGCAGCGCCGATTCCGGTGGTGCCGATTCAATTCGCAAGGGGATCCAGTTGCGGCACTTACGCCGGAGCAGCGCCGGTGGAGCTCACGCTGCAACTGGGTGGCGCTCAGGAGTGGCGGATCGAGCCACGCCTTGATCCACGCCCCGAAGCGGTTCCTTTGCAGGTGATGGTGCTCTATCCGGGCGAGGAGGCCGATGCCATGGCCGAACCCGCGGGCTATCGGCGGATCCGAACGCCCCGTGCCGGCCTGTACCGCTACAGGGTGCTCAATGGTGATGCTGTGGATGTGCGCTTTTGCGTGTTCTGAGTTGCTTCAACGCAATCGTTGCCTTCTGCAGGAGCGAGACGCCAAGCCAGTGCTCTTGTTTGAATTCTTCAGATCGAACCGCATTCGAGGAGATGGTCCATCAAGGCTGCATACAGCTGGGTTTTCATGTTGAGCAGGCAGGCTTGCTCATTGGGGTCGCCGCCGGGCCACTTTGCGTAAGCTTCAGCCACAGCAGTGTGAAGTAGACGCAATGCGTCAATTTCCATCGTAATTGTAGTGACCATTTGATTGGTGTTCAATGTTTTTTGAAATGGTGGAGTCGGAATGGTGAAAACAGTATTCAGAGGCCATAGGTTTGACGAAGAACCCAGGCTGAGGCGGCTTGCTGCTGTTTCCAGGCGACTAAAAGATCCTTGGCAATGCTGCGCAATGCCTGCGGATCGTTAGAGCTATCAATCTCGCGGGAGAATTTCTCGATTTCAAATTTCTGTCCCAGAGTCAATGCGATTGGTTCCATTGGCTAGTGGCTTTGCAATCGGAACGTAATCCAGAACTTTGGATGAAGCAAATTAAAACCGTAGTGTTTGCAACCAATGGCAGGGAAACATGGTCAGCTCAATACATTGCGGGCATTACGGAAGGTTTCTGAGTGCAGCTGATCACTCACATCGGAAGAGCTGATCGGTTTATAAAGTACTCCGACGACTGGGCTGGATGCATTTTTCTTGGGAAAAACATCTGGAGTTATCCCGGAATGTAGCGGTTGCGTCTGACTGCAATCAGGGTTTGGCTCTTGCTCTGATGGGTCTTGCTCTCACCCTTCTGGCCCAGGATTTGCTTGTCCATGAAATGCGTGCCACGGCTCGGCGATCGTGTTGATCGGTCAGTCAATCCGCTTAAGGCTTCAGGCTTGTATTGGCTGCCACAACAACGCTTGCTGAGCCGAAGCCATAACGGTGGTTCGCCATTACCTGGTTATGGATTCTCTAACGGCATTTGCAGCTGTGGGGTTTGCAGCTGTGTCCTGGGACAGTCATTTCACAAAAGCGGGCACGCGGGCCTTTCGTCATGCTTTGGATTATCGCGAGCCTTTTTGTCGAATGGCTGATGGCGAAATGATTGCCCTGTTGGATGAACTCCTGGAGCTACGGCGTTCTGATGGGGCTCATCAAATGATGCTTCATGCGGCAAAGTGTCTTACGAAAGCACAGGGCATGACGGCCTATGCCATGGCCTCAGAACTGATGCGTTCCGATGGCCCTTTTGAACCAGATGAGCGCTACTTTCTCGATCACCTCGCTGTGACATTGGAGATCTCTAAATTTGAAGCGCAGCGGATCGACACGGTGTTTGAAATTTTTCATGCCAGCCTCACCTTAAGCAGCACGATCGAGGTGACTCCTTTCGTTGTTGTCTAGGGCTTGCTGAATGGCAACCTCGGTTTTCTACGGGGAATGCCCTTTCTCCGCTGTCGCGATCGTTTGGTTAGGGATCAGCGCTTGCGCCGCCAGATCCCACTCCAGCCATCGGCTCCTCTGAGCTCAACCATGGTTCCGTTCGCTGAAACGCGGCCTTCAATGGTGGACCCACTGAGATCCGTGTAAGTGAAGAGGTCGTTGCTCAACCAGCGGGCCGTGTAATCCACGCGTGGATCGGCGCGCCCCGGTTTGGGGAAGACCTGGATCCAGAGACTTTCGGCCCTTCCTGTGTAGGCAAGAGTGATGTCGGCACCGGAGGAGGACGTCCAATAGCCCACAACGCGATCACTGCGCTGCTGCTGGGTTTGCGACACCTGCACTGGGCTGGTGGCGGTCTTGCAGGCCGCTGTTCCGCAGAGCGCGCAGCTGAGAACAGCTGCCAGGAGTGGCATGTTCGCCTTCATCAGCATTCAGCGATCCGTTGTTTCAACGCAGCAGCAGCCACGTGGCCAGGGCACCCAGACCCACCCCTTTGCCGAACTGCGCCCAGGTCAAGCCGTAGGTGTCCAGTCCGAACGTGCGCATCATCCAATTGAGCATCTCTTTGTGCTTGCGGATCAGGAATGGGCTATCGGCCGTATTCAGCTGCTGAACACGTTTGAGCTTGAGTTCTGCCAGCTTGGCCATGGGCTGCATCGGGTTGTCCCTGCTTTTGAGGGTTGAATGGTTCAGTGTTGCGCAAGCCGCAAGCGGATGCCTTGATGCCGGTTCTTCCTTCTGGTGATGCGGTTGATTCGGACTGGCTCAGCGCGCAATTGAATCTTTGCGTCGAGCTACTTGAGATTGAAGCTCTGGGTGTGCCTCAGGGATTTGCTTCGAACACGATGCGTCTCAAGCCGCGAGGCCCCTCAGGCGCTCTGCCGCCGTCGTTGATTCTCAAGATCGATAGTGATGATCCGGTTGGTCGCGACCTGGCGGATCGTCTCCATTCCTTTCAAAGGGAGGTGGGCTTCTATCGCGCATTGGCTCCTCAACTGTCGCCGTTGGTGCCGCATGTCTACGCAACGGGCAATGGCATCAGCGATGCGGGGCGCTGGTTGTTGCTGGAAGACCTCTCGATGATGGCCGCAGGGAATCAGGTGCGCGGCATCAATGCCATGGCCTGCGGGAAGGTTCTCGAGGCCATGGCCGGGGTGCATGCCCGCTTCTGGACGTCTTCATCGCTGTTGAACCTCGACTGGTTGCCCGATCACCAGTTCTGGTTTCAAGGCAGCAGCGAGACGTTGTTGGCGTTTCACCGCAGCTTCCTCGAGGATTACGAGCTGCGTGTGGACCCTGAAGCTCTTGAAGCGATCGCTTCGGTGATCGAGCATTCCCAGGCCATCGATGCGGCCATCGCCCAGAGGCCCTTCACCCTGGTTCACGGGGATCTGCGGGTTGAAAATGTGTTGTTTGCCAGGAACGCTTCTCAGCGTGATGTTGTGCTCCTCGACTGGGGCACCCCCACCCGCTCGATGGCTGCGATGGATCTCGCCTTCCTGATCGGCGGCAGCGTGCCGATGCCCGCCAGGCGAGGGCGGCTGCACGACCTCTGCAGGCAGTGGCACCAGAGCCTGCAGACCCACGGCGTTACGGACTACAGCTTCAGCGATGCCTGGGCTGATCTTCAACTGGCCGCGTTGCGTTGCCTCAGTTCCGTGCTCTTTCTGCACAACTGGCAGATGGATCCCAACATCACCTCGCGGGCGATGCTGCTCGACGATGAATGGATTGAGCGCTGCTGCGCTCTGGTGGTGGAGCTGGAGGCACTCGCGCTGCTGAAGACCTTCGGCTGAGTGCCCTGCCTCCTTCCTTCGCTAAGGGCGAATCGCTAAAGCAGCCTCCTCCAAGGTGCAGTCGCCATTGGGCTGGGCCTGCCGGGCTCTGAGCGCCTGCACTTCCTGGCGTGCTGCCTGGAGATCGGCCTGGAAGACCGGATCAGCCTGAAGCCTGGCGGTGGTTGCTGAACCCATCAACTCACCGGCCTGCACATCACTGATCCAGTGCACGTTGCAGATGCTGCGGCTTTCACCGAAGGCCCGGCCTCTGGCGATCAGTGCGTCGCTGCGTTCCGGCGCGATCGTGCTCAGGATCAATCCCCATCCCCAGCCCACTGCGGTGTGGCCCGAGGGATAGGAGCCGTTGGCGCTTAGGGCCTGTTCGTCTGCAGGTGTGCAGATGGGCTGGTTGTTGACCATGAACGGGCGCTTGCGCTGGTAGCGGTTCTTTGCGGGGTAGGTGGAGAGCCCCAGATCGGTCATGCTGCGGCGCATCAGCAGCAGCAATCTGGGCGTGTCTGTTGCGTTGATCGGCACGCCCAGGGCGCAGGAGAAGCTGATCGCCGCTGCCGGGAAGTGCAGATCGGCATCCCTGGCGGCGAGCGTCCAGCGGGCTGAGTCGCGCAGCGCAAAGCTGGCGTTGGCCTGGGCTTGATCGAGGGCTGCAGCGGCGCTGCCTGCAGGCGGCGGACCCTCGAGCAGGGCCAGGGCATTGGCCATCGCCTCCTGCTCGAGATAGCCCTTCAGGAATCCCGGCTTGATCTCCGGGACCGTTGCGGGTGATCCGGGCCCGAGCTCACAGGGGGTGGCTGCGCGGGCCGGCGCGGGGACCCCCGCCAGCAGGGCGAGCAACAGAGCGATCACGGCTGAGCTGCAGCAGAACCTGACCATGGTTCCCGACGAGATCTTGTAGGTACTGGTAGCGCCAGAGGCGCCTTGGCCGTTGCTGGGTTCAGATCGATAGCTTGAAAGAACACCATCTGAAGCGACCCAACGCTTTGGTACCAATGCGTCGAATAGCAGTGTTAGCAACGGCTCTCCTACTGGCAAGTTGTCAGCAGCCAGTGGATCGAGCCGCGCAATGCGCCAACTTCAAAATCGCAAGAGACCGACTGATCGGACAGCACTTGCAAACCAAGCGTGGGGAAAGACCAATCGGTAGGGATGTGATTGATGGAGCTTTTTGGGAAAAGGAGCAGTTAGACCTTCTTCGCCCCCAACTCGATGCTCTCGAAGATCCCTATGAGAAGCGGCTAGGCACGACTGATGCAAAGGTCTTCTGCGAGAAAACAGAAGGAACCAAATTCCGCTCCCTCTAACAAGCCTTTGGCCAGCTGGGTGACTGCGGCTTGTTTGCTGCAGATATGCAGCAAATTTGCTTCAATTGGTTGGTCTGATGTGCACACGATGTCTGTTTTGGCTCCATTCAAGGCCAATGCCCGGCTGTCGGTGACACCCACCGCGCCAGCCCATGGCGTGCTGCTGTGGGCTTGGGCCGAAGTGACGGGCCGCTCCATGTCTGGTCTGGCGGCGATGCTGCTGGAAAACGGCATCACCCAGGCACTGCGTGACGGCGATGTGCCAATGGAGGCGGTGCGGGCGATGGAGCGCTACCAGGCCGCCCAGGCATTGCGGGTGGAGGAGGAGTTTGAGGCCTTCATGGCCGTGGAGGGTCATCCTCCCGCAAAGAGTCGCAGATCTGCTGCGGAATTGCTGCAGATGCTCGAACCGCGGTTGCAGCCAGAACGGCTGCGGGAGCTCGTGCGGCAGGCGACTCCTGAGCAGCGCCACTGGCTGAAGGCTTATCTGGAGCATGTGCGCCGCCACCCTGATGTAGAAGCAGCCCGTGAAGCCGGCGGTGAGGTGATCAGCTTTCTGTTTCAGGAGCTGCGCGAGGCCTACAGCGATCTTGCGGACGACGACTTCAAGGCGATGGTGCTGATGGCACTGGATGAAGGTGTGGAGCTGCCGGCGGATTGATCGGCACCCAGATCGCCGCGGTGGCATCCCCCAGGCCAACAGTTCTGCCTTCGAGGTGTTCGATGCCGATCCAGGCGCAGATCAGGGCATCGAGCATGTCTTCCACGGGCTTGAGCGACGAGAGCGTGGTCACCTCGTGGGGTTGGGGCAGGGTGAGCGGGATGGCGCTGATGTGCTGGCTGAGGGCCTGGTGGATGGCAGTGAACTCCGCGAGCAGACGTTTGATTCGCTCAGCAATCGGAGGCCGTTCCGCCTTCCAGTACTGAGCCGAGCGGCTCACCTTGTAGGGCACGCGGTAGTCGCGGTTGAGCAAGGCCAGCAGGGCCACATGGGGATAACACTCGATCAGGGCCGGCTCTTGGCGATGGGGGGGTGTGGTGTGCAGAAGAACGCCGAGTTCGCCGAAGCGTTCGCGCAGCTGATCGGCGATGGCACCGGGACGCAACGCGGAGGGACTGTGAACGGCGCAACCCTTCGGCCCGAAGCGGCTGGCGATGGCGGTGTCGGCGGCACGCCGGCTGGTGATCGGTGTTGTGGCCAGAGGCATGTCGACCGACACGCAGTCCACGGCTTGCCCTGCCAACTGGCGGCAGGCCGCCAGCAGCGCTTCGGGATCGGGCTCACTGCCCTGGGCTTTCTGGCTCTGCTCCCAGGGAATGCCCGCAGCCAGGGCAAGAAAGGCCTCATAACTGGGGGCCAAAGCCAGGCATTGCCAGCCCTTAGCAACCCGTTGCACCAGGGCCACGCCACTGGGGTTGTGGGCCGTCCAGGCGGCGTCGATGCCGAGGACGCACTGTTTGTTGATGGGATCAGGTGGATCGGCCATTCAGGCTCCAGGGGTTGATCAGCGACAGGCCGATGGCCGTGAAATCAGCGGTTGTATATCTCGACCTAACTAACCAGTAGCAATGGGTCTGCCATCGTTCATGTCGAAACTGTCATCCAACTGCACTGATTTATGCAAGCTTGCATTTAATAAAAACCCCGCCATTGCTGACGGGGTGAATGTTTTGTCGGGAGATCGATAGCGACAACCACGCCCCCTGCTTTCCCCTGTCGGGTCTTGTATAGCTTTCAGCCCTCAGACTTCAGGCTTCCCGACACTTTGTTGTCAAAAGCGGAATGAAAACGAGTAGCCGGGTGCGCCATGGAGTTGATAATCACCCTGTTTGTCAATACTCCAGCTAAACCAACGCTTTTGGTAAGGAATATTCTTGTGAAGAACCTCGGCGGTATTGTCATCCCAGATGACAACGGTTCCCGAGTCAATATCAATAACTGTGTGGCCATTGGCGTTGACTCTTTTGCTCACCCTGCAATATTCACCTTGAACTGTGCGCGACGAGCTTGGATTCCATGCCCAGCATGTGCCAGCCTTGGCAGGCGTGGTCGAGATAGTGAGAGCCGCTAGGGATAGAGATGCAGCAATAGCAAGATTTTTGAGATTCATGATTGATTAGCGATAAGTAGATTTTTGCGGTTAATGGTTGATTTGGCGATAAGTGATAAAGCTGGGATCAATCAAATTGATAACAAGCAATGCCATACATATTTTCCTTGTAGTTGGCTTGTATATGAGTCGGGCATTCAACCCACATTCCATCGCGAGCGCCACCGTTTACCGAAGCCACCACATACTTCATCCCGTCACGGTAGAAATTTGTAGATTTCCTGACTGAATGGATGCAGATGTGATTACCGCTTTCGTTTCTGTAACAGTGATGATATGAAGCATTGGCAGGAGAAGCTGCAGTAATTGACGCGCCGATAGCGACAGCAGCGGCAGCGATTGTGTTGAAGAGTTTCATGAGTTGAAAGTGGTGTGTGGAGGTCATCCCTCCTGGACCTCTTCACCATCGCCGTTCCACCCCTCCATCCACATCACCCAAAAGTGCTGTCCTGAAGCCAATTTGCTGGTCATAATGGGGGAGACACAAAGCCTGGTATGGAGTTTCCGCTTCGTTCCGCGCAGATCCGCTCAGCCTTTGACCAGGGCAAGCCTCTCTTGGCTGGTAAGTCGGCGGTGGCTTGTATGGGTGACCTCCTGACCCTTGCTTCCTTCAGTCTTGTTCCTGTCGTCAGCGAAACCTTGATAGGGGCCTACACCACTCAGGAAGAGGCAGCTGATGCTTGCCAGCAGAAAACCCCTGACCTCTTGTTCGTCACGGAAAACCTTGAGCAGGGCTACGGCCTCAGCCTTGCAAGACACGTTAAGGAGTTCAGCCCTAAGACAAGAACCTTGTTGTTCCTCCACCGAGAGACGCAGGCTGTTGTGCGAGAAGCCTTGGATGCCTTTGCAGAGGGCGTGATGTTCGTCAGCTCCTTGGGAAAAGGCATCGATGGTGATTTCATCAGATCCCTGTCAGCCATTGCCGAAGGCGGGAACTACTACCCAAAGGACGTTCAGACGGCGGCGGGCTATGAGGACATTGAGATTTTGCCTGAACTATCTGATCGAGAGATGGAGGTACTGAAAGTGCTCTCCTGCGGGATGACCAACAAGGAGATTGCTGTCACTTTGTTTGTGAGTGCAGAGACAGTGAAAACTCACGTCAGTTCCATCATTGGAAAGATGGGCGTCAAAGACCGCACCCAGGCTGTGATTAAAGCGATTAAGGCTGGAATCTAAAAACCCCGCCATTGCTGACGGGGAATCGCGCCTGAATCCTTGCCTGATGGCTACCATTCTGAGATCACAAAAACTGTTTTTGATTCCATAGACTCAAAGACCATCATCTCTTTGCCTTCGTAATAATCTTTTTTAACTATCCATCGTCCGCCCCTTGAGTCCCTAAGTGATCCCGCCCCAAGCCTTTGAAAGCTATCAGAGACTCCATCGGCCCATTGAACTTTAATTGAGCCATTGCGAGTATGACTTAACCTGCAATTTATAGACTTTACCGGTTGATTGGGACGCATAAATGCACAATCTGTCCAAGGCGTTGTTACTGCCTGTGCTACTCCTCCGATAACAGCAGAAGCTGCGACCAATCCAGAGATTGCGATTGAAGTAAAAAGTTTCATTTGATTTGTTTAATGTGTGAGATTTTGTCGGGAGATCGATAGCGACAACAACACCCCCTGCTTTTACCGTAGTCGGGTCTTGTATCGCTTTCAGCCATCAGGCTTCAGGCTTCCCGACAAACTCTAAAACTCTAAAAACTTGAGAATTTAGCCATTAGAGCATCAGCCTCTTCTGGCATCGTAATTCCCAACCTACGGCGCTTTTCACTGGAATTAGATATGTGCAAAACAGCTGCAGCAGTGGGTGCTCCGATGCAAAGAGTTAAGCCATAATCCAAAAATGCAAGGGGTAGTCCAACAACACCAACAGCTGTCCCAACAAGTGTAGGGGTCCAATTCTGGGTTTTAGCACTGTAATAGATGCAAGCAATTGGCCCGCCTATTGCATGAGCGATACCGCAAGGAAGCTGGCGAAGTGCTGCTTGTTTAAGGTCAGAAGTCGCAACCATGACATCGTCGTGATTGTGTTTTTTAATCGACTCGACTTCATGGTGAACTTGCTTCAGAGAAACTTGAGTGTTCGTCATTTGAATTTTGAAGTTGTGGAGGTCATCCCTCCTGGACCTCTTCACCATCGCCGTTCTCGCTGAAAAGCAAATCCCCCAACGGAGCCATTTACTTTCCCGATTTCAGCCGTCTGCCTCCCCCATCTGGGTCACAGCACTGTTCCCATCTGCCACGCCAGCAGGCGTTCACCTCCTAAGACGGCAGGACTTTTTCAACGCAAGCCTCGCCCACAACTGACTGGTTCAAAGTCAGTTGGCTGGCCACCATTAGGCGATGAGGATCCCAGTCCTTTTCCTCTCAACAACGATTTTGTTGGCTGCTACTCCTGCTGCCTTCGCGCATGGTGGCGGGTTGGACTCCAGCGGCTGCCATAACAACAGAAAGACAGGTGATCGTCATTGCCATCGAGGCTCTGGTGCATCATCTAAACGCTCTATTGGACTTGTCTCTGGTCCAGTTGCCTTGCTCTCTGTCGGTGATGGAGACACCATCAGGGTTAAGGACGGCAAGGGCAATCGAGTCACCATCCGACTGGCTTGTATCGACGCTCCAGAAACCAGTCAGGGGAACAGTGGTCAATGGGCTACCAAGACCCTCAAGGGGCTGATCAAGGGAAAGTCCATCAGCCTCAAGCCTCAGACCAAGGACCGTTACGGGAGAACTGTTGCGGAGGTCTACAGCGGGACTACCAACATCAACCTTCAGATGATCCGTCTGGGTGCGGCGTACCCCTACCGGAAGTACCTCGGTCAATGTGATCGCGCTGCTTACCTATCTGCTGAAGCCGCAGCTAGTAAAAGGAGTATTGGTGTCTGGGGTCCGTATCGACCAAACCAGAAACCATGGGACTACCGTCGTTCACGCCGAAACCGATGATCCGACTACTTCTTCCCCTCAGCCTGGGCACACTTCTATTAGCTCCTGCTTTCCCTGCGTCCGCCGCAGTGCTTGCCGAAGGTGCTCCCAAGAACGGTTACTACTGGCAGAAGACATCGTCTAAATCAGGGTCAATTCGATACCTCTGCAGGTCTACAAGTTCATCTAAGTTTCAAAAGCACAAAAAGTGTAAGGATGCTGGTGCATCGAAGCCCAACTGATTATTTGTCGCCATGATTTAACCGAGCTTGCATTTGCCAAATCAATTTATGAAACAATTCATGAAAGCATTTTCAGTTGCAATAGCTGGTTCAATTACAGCACTAATGTTAAACACTGCGCCTGCCTCTGCACGATGCCCCACGGGGTTCACGGGCGAAGCAGGATTTAACTACTGCGTACCCACCAAAGCATCCGATAGAAAGATTTGGCTTGATTGTGCTGATGAACAAAGACGATTAGGGCTGACTGAAACAAGCCCCTGCATTTCCGAAAATAGACGCATCAAGCTGATCGACAATTATATCTATTACTGTAGGAAGTCAAAACTTCCACACTTAATGCGCTAATAGGAACTGTTGCTTGAAAGAAAATAAAAGAAAACCCCGCCATTGCGACGGGGTGAATGTTTTGTCGGGAGATCGATAGCGACAACCACAAAGCAGCCCAGCAGACGATGCTTAATATCGGAGCTTGAAGTCCTCGTAATTCTTTTGAAGCCGATGAAGTCTGGCAAACAAATTGGCCTGCCGCTCTGCAGAGCGTGAATTGACGCTATCAAGCAAGTCGCTTCGGACATTATGCAAATAGTCTGAGAAGTCCTTTGGCATACAAGGTCGACCTCCAATCCAGGAATGAAATTCCCTATGAAGGGTAGTGTCCAGAACCAGGATGTTGTCATGGAAATCATCGAGATCTGGTCGGGTATGCCTGTCAAAGAGATGGTGACCGTCAAGCTCTAGATATTGCCCTCTGGCACGCTTGCTGCCAGTTACCTGGCACGTTTTATTGGCTGCTCGTTTAGCTGACTCAATTGCCTTGGAAATCCGAAGTTCAGAGCTTTGAAGTCGTTTAATTTCACGATCAAAGCAAACCTCAACAACGTCACCTACTGCGTCCATCCAAGCTTTCCGTGACTTAGTGATTTTAGAGTTATTTCGCATATCCACAGCGATGCTGGCAATCCCTTTTTGGCTCCAAGCCTTCCTGCCATTCTCGTCAACAATGAAATGCTTATCAATCTCAATTCCTTCTTGTCCTTCTAAAGAACCAGAACTGGCTAGTCGACGAATAGAATTATTGATTCCCCTTCCGTTGGTCTGAAGAATTCTGATCGTAGTTCGCTTGTTGACGAAGGCGAGGCCGTCCTTCATTGCCACCATTCCACCATGATCGAGCAATTCTTGAGTGATTCGACGGGATACCAACATTTTTTTGCGCTTGTGCCGCCGCTTGGTAAGTAGCTCTAAGACCCCATCAAGGATCCCAGGTATTTGAGATTCAAAATATCTTGCCAGAGCCTCAACACCTTCTTCTGTGAACCTGCGTTCTCTGATTTCGCCAGACTTTTGAACGAATTCAAAGTGTTCGCCCTCTACTAGATCCCACTCATCATCGTCATAACGATCAAAGAAATCGACGGTGTTGTAGAGAGTGTCAATTCGCTTGCCAAGGATTTTGGCCGTTTCGCGGTCAGTAAGGAAGTCTCTCATCGCTATTAAATCCGATTAGTTCATCAAAGCCAGAAGGGAATCGCGCATCTTTTGCAAGCGCTCAAAGACTCGTGCGTCACCACCAACATCTGGGTGATATATCTTGACAAGGTCTCGGAATACCCCTTTGACATCGTTTGGAGTCGCCGTTGCAGAATCAAGACCAAAGATGTGCCATGGCCTGAAATTCTCAAGTACGTCAATACCGTTGATACAGGTGTCGCCGCTTTGATTGCGCTCATCAACTGGTACAGCAATCCACTTTCGATATTGAATTCGCCAATCTTCGGTTGACTTAAGGTTGACTTTCTCTCCCGTGAATGCCATTTCAAAGGTGCGATTCTTCCTTAGCTCCGTTACTGTTTTGCATCCAAACTTGGCTAGAACTTCTTTCTTCATTGTTGCCATAGTTATTGTCTTGGGCTTTCTTGCAGTTGGCTCAGCGAAAGGGCCTCCATTGATTTCTTCTGCAAAGTTCAGAAGCATCTCAATAGTGATGTTGCCTGACGCCTGAAGTACACTAATCAGCTCAAGTACCTCAGTCTTCTTTAGCTTTTTTTTGCGATTAGCCATTTTGCTCCTAGAGAAAAGCTATGCGTAAAGTCAGCGATTCAAGATTCTCTCATCGATCCACATCCCACTATGCAAGATGTAGGATTTGCCATCCGACGAAATAAAAGCATCTTGATTAAATCGACTCTTGAATATGTCCTCCTTGGCACTTGAATAAGATGAAACCTTTAAAGGCTTCATGGTCAGCACTATGAGAGCGGTTACTGCCATCTGGAAAAGAAGTACCGGGTCAAACATTGAGCTTTGATTGTCTATCTATTAACTATCGCCCAAACCACCAAGTATCACATCCCCCATTTGGGGGATAGATCCGCATGATTTCAGCCGTGTACTTCCCCTGACTGGGGTTAAAGCTCCACACCCATTAGCCATGCACGCAGGCAGTGTCGTGGCCCGGAATGGTGGGACAGATATACAGAGGAGGAGTTACGGCTGATGCAGGAGCGTGGCCGTCAGCTGCGAGAGGGTGGATATGGATTAGTGACGTGGAACGACCTGCTGGGTGAAAGGTGATGCCGCAGAAGCTCAAGGCACGAAGAACCAACATCAGGATCTGGTGATAACTAGAAAAGCCCCTAGAAACTAAATCTTGTTATTTGCAGGAGCTGGCGTGATAGTGCAAATACCTTCCGACTTACGACTTGCCTCGCTTTTCTGACTTCCTAAGTTGTATCTTCCGAACTTCATTCTTTTTGAGTCAGAGATGAGTACGAATAAGTGAAAGACAAATCTTTGCGATTCACTTCAACTTGACTTGATGAATAGAAGGAGTCTGCAAGCGAAGGCGGCTCTTGAGATATTTCAGACAATCTGTAGAATTCAGGTTCAATCGTGAGCTTATACGCTGAACCCTGAATTTGAGACACTCCCGTACTCGTATTGATCATCACTCTTCGAGTCCATAAGTCGTCTAGATCTTGCGGCATATTTGAGATGCGCCCAGCAGTGTTGATCACATGTGTATCCTCTAGGACCATGGTTTCTTTGCAGGTCAGGTGGATAGTTTTAGCGGCTGCTGACTGTACAGAAACAGCAACTACCGCAGAGGCAATCAAAAGTTGTTTCATGACCTAATTCTTCTAGAGAGACGTACCGCCGCGCATCCCCCAACTGAGGGATTTTCCACCCCGATTTCAGCCGTCTGCTTCCCCCAACTGAGGGAGCAACAAAAAACCCCGCCATTGCTGACGGGGTGAATGTTTTGTCGGGGGACCGATAGCGACACCTACGCCCCCTGCTTTCCCCTTGTCGGGTCTTGTATAGCTTTCAGTCGCTAGGCATCAGGCTTCCCGACTACTTAATCAGTTGCAGTAAGTCTGGTTGCCGAGCGTCTGGCACCAAGTAGAGCTGCCATCGCTGTGATTGATGTAAGTATTGTTTTCGTTCCTGGTGGATCTTGAAGATCGGCCAGGGCCCTCAGCTCTGGTGATCAGAACAAGCCCCACCTCCTCTTATTGCTGGACTGAAGCTTGCTGATCAACTCTTCTCTACTTCTCAACTCTTCTTCAAGCCTCTCTTGTTCTGCCCGTAGTGCAGCAACCTCGCCGTCAACAACAGAGTCATCTAAATCATTGTCATTAGGTAGATCCTCTTCCTCATCGTCATACGCATCAAGAGGTATCAAATCCTTGTGCTTCTCCTTGAACTGATCGATTTCCTGTTGGATCTCTGCGGCTCGAGATTGTATTTCACTCATCCACTCTTCGTCTCCAGCTTCAACAGCAAGATCGAATGACGCTTCGAGCCTCTGAGCCTTCTTCCCAAGTTTTGAGAGCACAGTTTCAACCTCATAGGCCATTTGACTTTCAGGGTTATCAGAGATGAAGTCCCCCAAAGGAACTTCTGACTGCACAGAAAATGATTTCATCAGGTTGCAGCATTCAAGGATGTCCTGATTTTCAAGTCGAAAGTATTCTGTTTGAGGGATTCGCAGGTGCCTGAAACGAGCGTGCAGCGTTCGCTCAACATCCGCCGCTGTGAAATTCTCGTCACCATCAAGATTTAGCCTCGCTTGAACATGATCTGGCTTTAATTCGCGCATCCTCCGTTCAAAATTTGCAGTAATGCCAATTTTGTGGAGGTCTCCATTGGTGATCAGATAAACGCACTCCTTCATTGCTCTAAAACTTTTTCACCACTCTCACTTCTGACCAGTCTCTGGCGTATCCCCCAACTGGGGGGATTTCCCATCCCAATTTCGGCCGTCTGTCTCACCCATCTGGGTCACAGGCTGACCCCCAGGTGCCAACCGACCAGCCTGTCTGCCTCCTCTGTCGTGAGGATTGGGTCCAGCCCATCACACATCAGCTCAATCACAGCAGGCTCTCCAAGCCGTTCGATGCCTAGAGTCAGCCAAGCCTTGAAGGCATTGGAATCGTTGTCACGCAGCGCCAGGAGCAGCTCCTGCAGCAGCGCCATGGTCATCTGCGTGTCGAGGGTCATTGGTCAGGTGCAACTGCTGAAAGCATTCCCCGCTGACGTACCGCTTTCGAGGCAGCCGGTCACGGGACACGAAAGTAGACAAACCCGCCAAATCCTTGTCCACCTTGACCCCATTTCTGTCCTCCCCCAAGACCCCCCAACAGGACAAACCCTTGATATGACTGGGAAAAGCACTGCCACGACTGGCCACTTTCCTGCCTTCTAAGCAGTCGGTCGATGGTTCGAATCCATCAGGGGGCGTATACAAAGGCGCGTCAGGCAGAGGGCTCTTGGTTGTGCCGAGAGCCTTCATTTCGCGTTGTTGATCTCCCGGCGGTTATTGAGCTCATTGCGCTGATGCCAAAGCGCCGTCACCGGGGCAGACCGGAAGAAACTCAAGAGCAGCAGTGGAAGGATTACCGCCGCCGGTGTCGTGGGCCGGAATGGTGGGACAGATGTACAGAGGAGGAGTTACGGCAGATGCAGGAGCGTGGCCGTCAGCTGCGAGAGGGTGGATATGGATCAGTGACCTGGAGCGACCTGCTGGGTGAAAGGTGATGCCGCAGAAGCTCAAGACACGGGGAACCAACATCAGGATCTGGTGATTGGTCAGAAGGGGGTGCATAAGCCACTGGTATCGCAGTCGTATTGCTTGCCGTCTTCATCGACCAAAACCCCACCGCCATACAAGCCGCCCTTCGGTCCATACATGGGATCATCGTCGTAATACCTCCCGCTGGAATCCTGGTAAGAATTGCCGCCGTACTTGCCACTACCCGAGTGGTAAAGAGGCTCCGCTCCAGCAGTCGAAGGCATCAAGGCATTCACCGCGAGAAAAGCGGTTGCACTCATAAGGACACCAGCAACGCCAGTAACAACAGTGCGCGAAAGACTTTTCATTAATTTGATTCATCTAATGACAGAATTGCCGAAATGGCACGACAGCACCTCCCCCATTCGGGGGATATTTCTGTCCCTTTCGGTGGGGACACTTCCCTTAGCTGGGGGTTGACAAACTTCCCACAGGCAGGAACTTCAGGTTGTCCCAGTCGGTGGGGACAGTGGCTTACGGAATACCTCTTATGTAAAAACCCCGCCATTACGACGGGGTGAATGTTTTTTTCGGGAGATCGATAGCGGCAACAAGGCCCCTTTCTTTTACCTTCTGGTCTAGTTTGTGAAATCTGTAAGTAAAAGATTCTTCAACATTACTACTTTCATGAATTGGACAAATGTGATGCCGGGTTGCAGCACTCCAGACCTGACTGCCGCAAGATATACATCAAGCCATTTGGACTGTTCTTGGTCAGATTTCTCAAGCCACCATCTATCATAATTATCAAGCTCAATATTGACCATCTTCCCCGACGGAGTTCTCCCTAGAAATTGACCATTTTCATCGATGATCAATTCAGTACCGATTGGGGTGTCGTCCTTCACGTGTTGAATCGGCGCTGCGGTGGACGGTGCAGCAAGGCAAAGAGCAAATGCGGCAAATGCAAATAACTGTTTCATCTGTCTGAAATCATGGGGAAGTATTTGAATTAATACCTAAAAGTTCTTGCTTTTTATAGGCACATAGTTTTTCCAGTGAGCCATATGTAATTCCTGTCATTTCTGGTGACGTTAGGATTCTTTTGTCGTAGCCATTCCTAAGGCGACTGATTATAGATGCGAGCTGCTTACATTCATCGGCTGGATGAGCAAGGGAAGTGTTCGATTCCCCCAACTCTGAATAATAATGTCTGGCCGCAATATTAATTTTGGACAGGCCGGAGCAAATGCTAAGCCTAGACGTAGCGTCAAGTTGAGAATCTGCAGGCCCCCATGATTTACTGCCTGGCAGAAAAAAGGACGGACATCCTGCTCTTCCTGCGGCAATCTCTGTGCTTTTAATAACATTTCTCCAAGCCATTGGATTCCTTTTTGCTGTCTCAAGTGATTTGTCGTATGTGATGAGGTGTTTATACTTAGACAGGACCACATTGTATGAGACCGATGCCTTCCAATCGTTAGATCCTTTCGGGAATTCATCAGTATTGCTCTCTCTTGTCTCCAAAGCACGTACTGCCCATTTAAAAGCCTTCTCGTATTCACCAAGCTGGTAGTGATGCAAGCTAATCATTAGAGGATATTGCTCGTCTAATGGATGATTTTGATGGCAAATAACTATTTTATCAATTGCAGCTGCCCATCGATTCGCATCATAGTCGCCATCCACGATGATAGCGTCGCATGTTTTATTTGTCCTCGCTTGCAGTGGCGAGTGCAAAAATGAACCAAGGATCAGAAATGTGGCTATTAATTGTTTTTTCATGATTTTTGACAGGCGTAATTTAGAAGAATTGCGACATCAAATGAATCTCCACTGAATTGTCGCGCCTCTATTTCAAGCTCTTGGTCTTCTGGCTCATATAGTTCTATAACCTCCCGAAATTCAGATGGCCATAACGTCTTCGAAAAGAAGGCCTTCCTTATTGGTGGAATTTTTTTAAGTGATCCTCCGACGCAATGCTGCGCAGCGTGCACGGCTTCATGAATCATTACTTCCAATCCCCACCCTGTTCCTGGATGGCTTTGATTCTGCGTGCATATGACTATTGCTTTGTCCTTTGAAGAGTAAAAGCCTTGTAAGCCATCCTGTTTGCAAAGGATTGCAAGTTCCTTTGGTGCAGAATTTGGAAATTCTTTTTTGTCGATAAGTACGGGCACTCCTGCCTGGGCAAAGAGATCTGCGACAAAATTTTCTCTCGCGTAGCGAGATAACCCTTCGTCTAAAGCTTTGAAGTCAGCCACGCATTCATTTTCATGCACTCTGAGTTTTCTTACGCACTTAAGAAATCTTGCCTTGATCGGATCAAAATAACCGTTCAGGCATTTTGTCCAGTCAGGAGCTTTGAGGCATCGCATGTGTACGTCATCAGGGATGATGGCGTTTGCCGGTCCTGATGTAATTGAAGCAAGCAAAAGAACTGCAGTCCAGGAGATGGCACTGCTTATTGGGTGGGATGATTTCCTCAATGGAGGTAACCTCACGGACACCATCATCATTTTTCACCAACCTTTTAACTCTTACATCCCCCAACTGAGCCATAAATTTTCCCAATTTCAGCCCTCTGCCTCCCCCATCTGGGTCAGAGGCTTACCCCTAGGTGCCAGCCGACAAGCCTGTCCGCTTCTTCTGTCGTGAGGATTGGGTCCAGCCCATCACACATCAGCTCTATCGCAGCAGGCTCTCCAAGCCGTTCGATGCCTAGAGACAGCCAAGCCTTGAAGGCATTGGAGTCGTTGTCACGAAGCGCTAGGAGCAACTCCTGCAGCAGCGCAATGGTCATCTGAGTGTCGAGGGTCATTGGTCGGGTGCAACTGCTGAAAGCATTCCCCGCTGAAAAGGCTTCTGGTTCCTCCTCGCCAGACTGGAGGGAGACAGTCAACCCATGGCCACCGCCAAGCCCAGTCGAACCCGCCGGCAACCATCAGCCAAGACTCCATCCAAGGCGCAACTGCGTCAGCAGCGGAAGCAGCAGAGCCTGGAGACCACGCAGAAGATGGCCGATGCGGCGTACTTGAAGACCTACCGCCACACCCAGATCGCCATCGCCCGTCAGGAAGCCAAGCAGCAGGCCCTGACCGACGCCGGCATCAAGCAGCAGCAACCACCGGTGGCACCGCAGCAGAAGCAGAAGCCACTGACCAAGGCACCGTCATCAGGTCGTAAGCCTCAGAACCGGAAACCACCCAGGCGGTGATCTGTCGTGGACATCCGTGGACATAAGCGCCCTATGTCCATCTCTATGTCCATTCGCGCCAAGACACTAAAAAAGGCGACCGCTGAGACCGCCTGTGTTTGCAATAGTTGAGGGGGCTTTCCACCCCCATTGAGTCACTTGGGTGATAAGGCTGACTTCACCCCATCTCCCCTAAGGGTCAGGCAGCAACAGGGGCTGCTTGACGGGAGAAACGAACGATGTTGTTCGCAGTTACGGGTTTGCTCTCACCGAGCAGGCTTCAGTCACCCTCCTCATGCC